>QOQA01000001.1 GCA_003331875.1 Cryomorphaceae bacterium
AAAAATCATCATTTAAACCTGTTGGAACAATTCCACTCAAAGCAGGATAACCAACATTTTGTCTTAAATATTTAATCATTTTTTTTCTATCTATTGCATGATTAATCGCTAACCTTAGGTATTTTTCACTTTCCAAAGAATTGTTTGTGTTAAATCCTAAGTATTCTGTGTTGAGGTAAGGTTTTTTAACAACATTTATATTGTCATAATCATTTTTAATTTTACCATCATTATCAAAAAGTAGCTCAATGATCGAATTTTCAGGTGAATTTATCATATCGAGATTACCTGACATAAACTCCATAAATTCACTTTTTTTATCAGGAATAAAAGAGATTGCAATACCATCAAGGTATGGTAGTTTTTTTCCGTTCTTATCATTTTTAAAATAGTTATCGTTTTTTCTTAAAACCAATTTTATGTTTTTATCCCATTTTTTAAAAATAAAAGGCCCAGTACCAATAGGAATCTTCTTTAACTGTTTATCCTCATTCCATGATTCAAAGGGTAGAACGGACGAATATTTCATTGTAAGTTTACCTAAAAAGCTATTTGATTTATTTTTTAATGAGATTTTTAACACGGTATCATTTATAGCTTTAAATTCTCTCACATTTTTAAAAATCCACGATCCAGGTGATGCTAATTTTTTATCTAATATTCTATTGAAACTATTTACAAAATCTTTTGAAATTACTTTTCGTGTTGAGTCTTTCCCAAAAATCTCAGATTTGTGAAAATAAATATTATCATTTAAAATGAAAGTATATTCATTTTTTTTATCATCAAAATACCATTCTTTAGCGATATCAGCTTTAACCATTAGATTATTATCCAGTCTGACCAAACCATTATATAGTTGATTACATGGCCACATATTTCTTAATGTCGATGAAAAAGCAGGATCTAAGGAACTGATATTAGAATATTCATTATACCTAATAATTTTAAGATTTTTTTCAGGTGGTTTGTTACAGGAAACTATAATAATTAATAAAAAAAGACTTTTAAAGATATATTTCACTTCCTCAATTTAAGTATATATTTGCAATTCTTTTAATGATGAAAGTCGCATTTAAAACACTAGGTTGTAAGTTGAATTTTTCCGAAACATCAACCATATCTAGGGAATTTACCAAAAATGGATATGAAAAAGTTGATTTTGATAAAAAATCGGACATATATATAATTAACACTTGTTCAGTTACTCAAAATGCGGATAAAGAGTTTAAATATCTTGTAAATAAAACCAAGAAAAATAATCCTAATGCTTATGTTGTCGCTATAGGATGCTATGCCCAATTAAAACCTAAAGAAATATCATCAATTGATGGAGTTGATTTAGTTTTGGGAGCAGACAAAAAGTTTGATATTCTTAATTATTTAGAATTTGATAAAAAAATCAGCCAAAAATATCATTCTTGTGAAATATCTAATGTTGATAAATTCAAGCCTTCGTATTCTTTTGGTGACAGATCTAGATCATTTTTAAAAATTCAAGACGGTTGTGATTATCAATGTTCTTATTGTACAATACCTCTTGCAAGGGGAAAATCAAGAAGCCCATCTTTAAATAGTGTAATAGATAGTATTAAAGTACTAATTGATAAAGGAGCTCAAGAGGTTGTTTTAACCGGAGTTAACATTGGAGATTATGGAATAACTAAAAATATAAATTCAAGGAAAAATAATTTTCCTGATTTACTGAATCAAATAAGTAAAATAAATGACCTAAAAAGACTAAGAATATCATCGATCGAGCCAAACCTTTTGAATAATGATATTATTGATCTTGTTAGTGAGTGTGAAAAAATACTTCCTCATTTTCATATACCACTCCAAAGTGGGTCTGACAAAATATTGAAACTTATGAAAAGAAGATATTTGAGAAATATTTATGAAAAAAGATTTGATTACATAAAAAAAAGAATCCCAAATGCATGTATAGGTTCAGATGTAATTGTGGGATTTCCTGGTGAAGATGATCTAGAATTTAAAGAAACTTATGATTTTCTTAAATCAATTGATATTTCGTATTTACATGTCTTCTCATATTCAGAAAGATCAAATACCACATCTGTATTAATTAACAATAAGGTATCAAAAAATTTAAAAAATAAAAGAAGTAAGTTATTAAGAGAATTGTCAAACTCAAAAAAGCTTAAGTTTTACAAAAAAAATATAAAAAATTATCACAATGTTCTTTTTGAAAAAGAAAATAAAAATGGATATATATATGGTTTTACAGAAAATTATGTTAGAGTAAAATCATTATGGTCAAATTCAAAACAGAATAAGATATTAAATTGTTATTTAGATGGTATCGACAGCGATTTTAATTGTGTGGCAGAAGAATTTGCTAAATCTAAAGTCTAACACCAACAGGCAAAAGGTCCATATACTCCCCGTTTTTTTTCAAAAAAACTTTTATCTCAGATGATGTTGGCATCATTCTTAGTTTCCTGTCCTTAATAAGTTCAAAAATTGAGAGTAAAAATTCTTCCTTAAAACTATCATCTGTATTTTCGGGAATTATAATTTTTGTCAAAAAGATTTTTCTTTCTTGTAAGGCATACTCAACTTTAGCTAGTTTACCATTTATTTCAACTTCAAATTGACGCAAAAAGTTATTGTCATTAATTGAGATTACGCTCATAAAAGTTAGTTGTTAAGTTGTTTTGTTAATACAAATATAGTAAAATTATAAAAAAACTATTTTTGTACATTATTAAGAATCAGTTAGATACATATAATGTTTTTTTAATGCCAGGAATGGCAGCAAACAGTAAAATTTTTGAATTTATAAAACTTCCAAAAAATTTTAAGCTTCATTACTTGGAATGGTTTCAACCAAAAAAGTATGAGGACTTGAATTCATATGTTCGTAGGATATCAAATGAAATAAATGGTAAAAATATTGTATTAGTTGGTGTTTCTTTTGGTGGAATTATTGTTCAAGAACTATCCAAAATTATGATTATAAAAAAAGTAATTATTATATCCAGTGTTAAATCCAGATACGAGTTGCCCCTGATGATGCAACTAAGTAAAAAAACAAAAGCTTACAAGTTCCTTCCTTTAAATTGGATTGATGATTTTGAGTCTTTAGTCACTTTCGTATTTGGACCTGTGATAAAAAAAAGAATTTCATTGTATAGAAAGTATCTATCTTTCAGAGATGAAAATTATTTAAAATGGGCTATTCACCAGATAGTAAATTGGGAACAAGAAATACCGTTAAAAAATACAATCCACATTCACGGATCCCACGATTTAGTTTTTCCATCAATTTATATTAAAAACGCAATTTTTGTAAAGGGAGGTAATCATGCTATGATTTTGAGAAAAGCTAACTGGTTTAATGAAAATCTTCCAAAATTAATCATTGATGACTCCGATGATTAAATTTTCTTCATTTGGGTTTGCATGATTTTTATTTGTTGAGTCATCATTCCGTGTTTATCTAATTTTTTTGCTTCATTAAGCAGCATAGTTGCTTCTCTTTTTCTTCTTTTTTGCATCAATATTCCAGCAAGACTCAACTTTGCCATTGCAATGTCATGATTCATATTGAGACCAAGCAATAGAGCCTTTTTAAAAAACTTCTCAGCCTGTGTTAAGTTTTTTTGGGAATAAATTATACCAAAAAGATAATTATAGTAACCATATTGTTTTTTGATTAAAGATTTTTCTGGATTTTTAATCATATTCAGATACTTTTCAGTACCCTCCAAATCTTGTTTTCTCATTCTTAAAAATGCTAAGATTAAAATTTCATTTTTGAAGTATAAAAGAATGAAAATCAGTGACAAAAAAATTAGAGCTATGCCGTTCCCAATATTATCATTCACAAATTGTGTAACACAAAGAACTATTGATAATAAAGCAAGGATTATTTTAAATAATTTATTGAACATTTATTATTGTTTCTTATGTAAAATTAAAAAAACTTTTGTTAATGAATTAATTTCATTTATGTATATTTGGCCAAATTTATTCTAGATGAAAAGAACGTTTCAGCCGTCAAATAGAAAAAGAAAAAATAAGCACGGATTTAGAGAGAGAATGTCTACAGCTGAAGGACGTAAAGTGCTTTCAGCCAGAAGAAAAAAGGGCAGAAGGAAATTAACTGTCTCCAGTGAAATTAGACACAAAAAATAAGTTGAAAAAAAAGATTACAAAAAGGGTGTTGTTTTTTAAAATAACACCCTTTTTTTTGATATATTGAAAAACGGTTATGCCGCTAAGAAAAGACCTAAAAAGTATACTCATAATCGGATCAGGACCAATAATAATTGGTCAAGCATGCGAGTTTGATTATTCTGGTTCCCAAGCTCTTAGGTCATTGAAAGAGGATGGAATTGAAACGATTTTAATTAATTCAAATCCTGCCACTATAATGACGGACCCTGTCATGGCTGATCATATTTATTTACTTCCTCTTAATACTAAATCAATTCGTAAAATTGTTCAGAAGCATAAAATTGATGCTGTTTTACCAACAATGGGTGGACAGACTGCTCTAAACTTGTGTATTGAAGCAGGTGAAAAAGGTATTTGGGATGAGTTCAATATTGAAATTATTGGTGTTGATATAGATGCAATTCAAATAACAGAGGATAGAGAAAAATTTAGGTTATTGTTAGAAAAAATCAATATCCCTTATGCCCCTTCAGAAACTGCGACGTCCTTTCTAAAAGGAAAAGAAATTGCCCAAAAATTTGGATTTCCATTATGTGTAAGACCTTCTTTTACTTTAGGTGGTACTGGAGCCTCAATAGTCTATGAAAAAGAAAAGTTTGATACTCTACTGAACAGAGGACTTGAAGCTTCTCCAATACATGAAGTTATGATTGATAAAGCTTTAATTGGCTGGAAAGAATATGAATTGGAATTGCTAAGAGATAAAAATGATAATGTTGTGATAATTTGTACTATAGAAAATATGGACCCTATGGGTATTCACACAGGTGATTCAATAACAGTTGCACCAGCAATGACACTTTCTGATACAACATATCAAAAAATGAGGGATATGGCCATTAAAATGATGAGAAGCATCGGTGATTTTGCTGGCGGTTGTAACGTTCAATTTGCTGTTAGTCCTGATGATAATGAGGATATAATTGCTATCGAAATTAATCCACGAGTGTCAAGGTCTTCTGCCCTTGCATCAAAAGCTACGGGATATCCCATCGCAAAAGTCGCAAGTAAACTTGCAATAGGTTATTCGTTAGATGAATTAGATAATCAAATAACAAAGTCAACCTCTGCATTATTTGAACCAACACTTGATTATGTCATTGTTAAAATTCCAAGATGGAATTTTGATAAGTTTGAAGGCTCAGAGAGAACTCTGGGATTGATGATGAAAGCGGTGGGGGAGGTGATGGCTATTGGAAGATCATTTCAAGAGGCTCTTCACAAGGCTACTCAGTCATTAGAAATAAAACGAAACGGTTTAGGAGCTGATGGAAAAGGATATAGAGATTACGAGACTATAATGTCTAAGTTGAAGAATCCTTCTTGGGATCGGGTTTTTGTTATTTATGATGCAATTAAGGCTGGAATATCAATTAATAGAATTCATGAGATAACAAAGATTGATTTGTGGTTTTTAAATCAATATGAAGAATTATCAAATTTAGAGGACGAAATTTCTAAACACAACATTGGATCGTTGAATAAAGAACTTTTGCTTGAGGCAAAGCAAAAAGGATTTGCTGACCGTCAAATCGCACACATGTTAAAATGCCTTGAAAGTCAAGTTTACAAAAAAAGAGAAAGCTTAGGTGTTAATAGAGTGTATAAGCTTGTTGATACGTGTGCAGCAGAGTTTAAAGCCGTGACACCCTATTACTATTCAACTTTTGAAGAAGAGGTTAGGGATAATAATGGTAATCTTTATGTAGATAATGAAAGTAAATCAAGCAAAAAAAAGAAAATTATTGTTTTGGGCTCTGGTCCAAATAGAATAGGTCAAGGAATTGAATTTGACTATTGCTGTGTTCATGGTGTACTTGCAGCTTCAGAGTGTGGTTATGAAACCATTATGATTAATTGTAACCCTGAAACAGTTTCAACTGATTTTGATGTTGCTGATAAACTTTATTTTGAGCCTGTGTTTTGGGAACATATTTATGATATAATTCAACATGAAAAGCCAGAGGGAGTTATCGTTCAACTTGGTGGTCAAACCGCACTTAAATTAGCTGAAAAGTTAGATAGATATGGTGTTAAAATAATTGGGACTACTTTTAAATCTTTAGATTTAGCTGAAGATAGGGGATCTTTTTCTGAACTTCTTAAGAAAAATAATATTCCTTATCCTGAATTTGGAGTTGCTGAAACTGCTGAGCAAGCTTTGGAATTATCAGAAGGTTTAAATTTTCCAATCCTTGTCAGACCTTCCTATGTTCTTGGTGGACAAGGAATGAAAATTGTAATTAATAAAGAAGATTTAGAAAAACATGTTGTAGATCTTTTACAAAAAATCCCTAATAATAAATTACTTCTAGATCATTATTTAGATGGTGCAATTGAGGCAGAAGCTGATGCAATCTGCGATGGTGAAAATGTTCAAATAATTGGAATTATGGAACATATTGAGCCTTGTGGAATCCACTCTGGTGACTCAAACGCTACGCTTCCTCCATTTAATTTGGGGGATTTTGTTATGCAACAGATTAAAGATCACACAAAAAAAATAGCTTTGGCTTTGAAAACAATTGGATTAATTAATATTCAATTTGCTATTAAAGATGATATTGTTTACATAATTGAGGCAAATCCAAGAGCATCTAGAACAGTGCCTTTTATTTCTAAAGCGTACAAACAACCTTATGTTAATTATGCTACCAAAATAATGTTAGGAAAAAATAAGATTACTGATTTTAAGTTTGAATCTAGATTGGATGGATTTGCTATAAAACAACCAGTTTTTTCTTTTGGTAAATTTCCTAATGTAAATAAAAATTTAGGTCCTGAAATGAAAAGTACCGGTGAAAGTATTTTATTCATTGATGATTTAAAGGACGATGATTTTTATGAAATTTATTCCAGGAGAAAAATGTATTTAACAAAATAAGAATTGGAATTAATAATTATCATATTTTTAGTCGCAATAATTTCAGTACTTACATTTTTTTTGTTTAAAAGCTCATACAATTCTAGTTCTGACAATTTAGTTCAATTAACAAATACTATTTCAAATCAAATCCAAGATGTTAGAAAAGAAATTAATGAAAACTCTGATAAAAGTAGGTTAGAAATTGAATCAAAGTTAAAGACCATTAATAAAGAAATTTTGGATTTTCAAACTTCTTCTAGCTCATCATTACAAAAACAATTTGCTGAATCCTCAAAAATCATAAAAGATGTAACAACTGAACTTGCAAAAATTAAAAATACAAATGAGCAGGTACTTAGCTTTGCTAATCAAATGAAATCTCTTGAAAAAATATTGAACAATCCAAAGCAACGTGGAATTTTTGGTGAAATTCAATTGGAAAATTTATTATCTAATGTTCTGCCACCAAAAATTTTTAAAATGCAACATGCATTTAGTAATGGTGAGATTGTTGACGCAATAATTAAGGTTAATGATAAGATTATTCCTATTGATGCAAAATTTTCATTAGATAATTACAATAAAATGATTGAAAGTAATGATGAAAATGAAATAAAAGATTTGGAAAAAAAATTTAAATCTGATATAAAAGCTAGGATTGACGAAACCTCTAAATACATTAGACCTGAGGAGAAAACCCTAGACTATGCATACATGTTTATTCCTGCTGATGGACTTTATCAAGATCTTTTGAATAGTAGGGTAGGAAGTTTAAAAATAAATTCTAGCGAACTTGTTTCATATGCATACTTAAAAAAAGTAATGATAGTATCACCAATGAGTTTGTTTCCTATGCTTCAAATTACCATGAAAGCATTAAATAATCTAAAATTTGAGAAAGAGATTGAAAGTGTTATTAAAAATGTAAGGAATTTATCTAATCATTTGTCGAGTTATCAAGTATACCACGACAAAATGGGTTCACAACTTAAAACTGTAGTGAATCATTATAATAAATCATCTCAAGAATTTAAAAAAATTGATAAAGATGTGACTAGAATTTCTGGCGGGAAAATAAATTTAAATTTGGATTCTGAAATAATCGAAAAGCCTAACTTGAGTGAATAGACATAACCTTTACTTTTAAACTATCATATATAAATTTGATTAGAAAAGAATAAATTAAATCACCCATGATTGTAAATCCAAAAAATGGTATTGCTACATAGTAACAGGTAAGGAAACCATCAATTGTTTTTGGATATCCTAGAATCCAAACACCAAAGTTGGAAATTAAAAAAAAAATTAAGCTTGATAAAATAACGGAACTTAAGTTTATTTTTCCAATGTAATATCCTAACAAGCTTATTAATGCAAATGACATATATACAAATATGTTGATAGTATAAAATCCTAAAAATAAATCAGAAATATATAGGCAAATTAGCGGTGTTAATGATGCTAAAAACTTGTTATCAAGCTTAGTAATTGAAAATAAAGCTATGGCAGTTATTGGCGTAAAATTAGGAGGATGTGGTATTAACCTAGAAACGGTTGCAATAAATATTAATAAAAAAATAAATTTAGTTTTTCCTAATTTCAAATTCCTGTATAATTATTAGGTGTTATTTTTTTTAGCTCATCCTTTATATTATCATTTAGGTCTAGAGAATCAATGAATTTAACAAAAGTATCTTTATCAATTTTCTTATTATTTCTTGTAAGTTTCTTAAGTTCCTCGTAGGGGTTTGGGTAACCTTCTCTTCTCAAGATAGTTTGAATACCCTCTGAAATCACTATCCAATTTTTATTTAATTCCTCATTAATTTTCACATCATTTACTAAGAGTTTATCAATACCTTTTATTGTAGACTTAATCCCAATAATTGAATGTGCTACAGGAACCCCAATATTTCTTAAAACTGTACTATCTGTTAAATCTCTTTGAAGCCTTGATATTGGAAGTTTTGATGACAAATGATTAAATATTGAATTAGCTAACCCTAAATTACCCTCAGAATTTTCAAAATCAATAGGATTTACCTTGTGAGGCATTGCAGATGAACCTATTTCACCTTTTTTAATTTTTTGTTTAAAATAGTCCATTGAGATATACAACCACATATCTCGATTAAAATCAATAATTATATTGTTAATTCTTTTTAAATTATCAAATAAGGCAGATATATTATCATAATGTTCAATTTGAGTAGTAGGGTATGATAACTTTAATCCTAACCCATTTACAAAATCATTAGCAAAACTCTTCCACTTAATCTGAGGATATGCAAGATGATGAGCATTAAAATTTCCAGTAGCTCCACCAAATTTAGCAGAATATGGAATTTCCTTTAAAAATCTAATCTGTTCTAAAATTCTAGTAGAAAAAACACTAAATTCTTTACCGAGTTTTGTTGGAGACGCTGGTTGACCATGTGTTTTGGCCAACATTGAGATATCTTTATATTTTTGAGATTTTTCTTCAATTTTCTTAACTAATATTTTAGCTATAGATAGGTAGCCTCTGTTGTTTTCTTCCTCACTTTCCAACTCTAAATAATCTTTCATTAGAAGAGGAATGGCAGTGTTATTAATATCTTGAGACGTTAATCCAAAATGAATAAATTCAGAAAATTTTTCAAATCCTAGCAATTTGAATTTGTTTTTTAAAAAATATTCAACAGCCTTGACATCGTGATTTGTGATTTTTTCAATTTTTTTAATATCCAATGCATCTTTATCATCGAAGTCTTGATATAATTTTCTTAAAATATTATTGTTTTGTTTATTCCAACTGCTAAACTCTTTAATCTTTAACGTAGATAGAGAAATAAAATATTCAATCTCAATTTTTATTCTGTACTTAATCAGTGCTTTTTCTGAGAAGAAATTAGACAGGACTTGGACTTTATCAAAATATCTTCCGTCAATTGGTGAGATTGAATTAATTCTTTCGCTCATGATGATGCAAAGATAATATATCTGAGAAAAGAAATTTATTTTCTGTTAAGTAGTTTGAATTCTTCATAACATTGACTTACAGCTTGAAGAATCTGTAAGTCATTTGCAGATAAAATAAAACTTTCTGAATAACTGCAATTTCTAAGAATTTCATCAATATCAAATTTATCTATTTGCAGTAATTCTACTAATGTTTCTCGATCAAATTTTGTACTCAAAAGCTCTCTGATTTGATAATCTTCTTTCATCAATTTAAGCTTATTCATTTGCTTGGGTTTTTTTCCAAAGATATTATAGAGAAAATCAACAGGATTAAATATGGCAGCAAAAACTTTACTAATTGCGCCAGGACTACTAGAGCCTGCCTCGTATCCTCTGCTTGGGAGTCCCGGTATGTTATATCGATATGTTTTACTTAGCGGGATATTTCGAGCATCAATTTCTAAGTAGCCAGTTAGTTGGTAGGGGCTGACAACCACTTCTTCCAATGCATATGCAAGTTCTGTTAATCTAATCCTTGATTTCTGAAATTTCATCAAGTCATTGGTAACTCGGATTTTTATAGACTTAAAACCTAAATATGAAAAGAATAAAGTATCATTAATATCAGCATTAATTTCAAACTCGCCTGATTTATTTGTTATTGTGCCTTCAACTTTATTTAAATTGATTACGTGGACGTTCGATATTGGTTTAGAATCAGCATCATTCTCTACAATACCGATCACCAAATCTTGTGAGAATATAAAGCATGTTGTGCTCAAGAAAATTATAATAAAAACATTTATTATCCTCATAAAATAAACTTACAATAAATTATTTTCTTTTAAATAGTTGATCATTTTATTAATTGCAATTGATCTGTGGCTAATTCTATTTTTTTCTTCTTGTTCCATTTCCCCAAATGTCATTAAATATCCGTTCGGTTGAAAAATTGAGTCATAACCAAAACCATTCTTTCCTTCTTTCTTCAGTGTAATTTTTCCATTTATTATGCCTTCAAAATTTAAGCATTTACCGTTATGAATCAATGAAATAATTGTCTTAAACCTTGCTTTTCTATCATTTTTATTTTTTAGATTATTTAATACTAGCTCCATATTTTTTTCAGAATTTTTTTCTTTTCCTGAATACCTTGCTGAATGAACTCCTGGTTCACCATTTAATGAATCAATTTCCAAGCCAGTGTCATCAGCAAAAACATTTTTACCTGTTCGATCATAAATAAATTTTGCTTTGAATATTGCATTTTTTTTAATTGTGTCTTCATGTTCGGGAATTTCTTCATTTAAATTATAATCACTCAAATTATATAAAGTAATTTTATCACCTAAAAGTTTTTTAAACTCAATCAATTTATTTTGGTTGTGACTGGCAATAATAAGTTCCATAAATTCTATTAAATTGCTAAATTAACCAAAACAAAATATACGTTGTCAAATATACATACAGTTGAGGTTGTAATTCCAATTCCATTGAGTCAAACATTTGACTATGCTGTATCTAAACTAGAATTTGATAAATTGGAACGAGGATCTAGAATAATTGTAAGTTTTGGACAAAAGAAATTATATACAGCCGTCGTTATTCAAAAATTTATAAATAAACAATATGATTTTAATTTAAAGGAAATTGAGTTCATTGTAGATGATTCCCCATGTATTTCCATTGAACAAATTAATTTATTTAAATGGATTAGTGATTATTATTTGTGTCCAATTGGAAAAGTTTATCAAACTGCATTACCTAAAATGCTTTTAGTTAAAAGTGAAACTGTTATTAAAATATCGGAGGAAAAAAATAATTTTGAAATCTCTGATCAAGCTAACTTGATCTTAAAAAATATTAGCGAACAGATTGAGATTAGTTTAAAGGATATCATAAGAGTTTTTGGAAAAGAATCTATAAAATCTATCAATGAGTTGATTGAAAAAAATAAAATTGTTTTGAATGAAGAGGTGTTTGACTATTACAAACCAATAATGAAAACTTATTTAAAAATTAATCAATCTCTCAATGCTTATGAATTAGCTAAAACACCACTTCAGAAAAAAATTATAGATCAATTTTTTTTATTTAAAGAAAATGAAATTAGTAAAAAAAGAATAATTAATAATCTTAATATATCAGACTCAGCTATTAAATCTCTGATAAAATCTAATGTATTAACTAGCGTGAAAAAAAATATTTTAAGGACCCAAGAAATATCTAAAAAAACAAAAAATAAAATCAAATTATCAACGAATCAAAAAACTGCTTTTGAACAAATTGAAAAAGAAATTAGGAAAGACAAAGTAATTCTTTTTCATGGTGTCACATCCTCAGGTAAAACGGAAATTTATGTTGAGCATATTAAAAATCAAATGGCTATTGGAAAGTCTGTCCTTTTTCTTGTTCCAGAAATAGCACTGACTACTCAGCTTGTGACAAGATTAAACTCATTTTTTGATCAAGAATTAATTGTTTATCACTCATCTGTAAATCCACAAACTAGGTATGAAATTTGGAAAAAAATCCTAAATACTAACAAACCTTATCTTGTATTAGGAGCAAGGTCAGCAGTTTTTCTTCCCATAAAAAATAATGGTTTGATAATAGTTGATGAAGAACATGAAAATTCATATAAACAAACCCAAAAAGCACCATTTTATAACTCCAGAGATATTGCAGTTTATTTATCAAAAATTCATAATTGTTCAACAATATTAGGTTCAGCAACCCCAAGTTTAGAATCATATCACAATACGTTAACAAAAAAATATTCTATAGTTAATTTAAATGAAAGATTCGGAGGTTTTCAACCACCAGAAATTATCTTTTTTGATCATTCATCAGCAAAAAACTTATTTAATGATGAATTAATAAATCAAATTAAATTAAGAATTGAAAATAATGAACAGGTCATAATTTTTAGAAATAGAAGAGGATACTCAACTTTTCTTCAATGTAGTGCATGCAATGAGGTTGAAGATTGTCCAAATTGCGATATAAGTTTAACATATCATCTTAACTCTAATTCTTTAAGATGTCATTATTGTGGACATAATGAACCTTTGAGGAAAAATTGTTCAAGTTGTGGTCTTCCTGCACTAGAAAAAAGAGGAGTTGGCACACAACTCATTGAAGATGAGATTCAAAAACAATTCCCTAACACCAAAGTTGCCAGACTAGATTATGATTCAACTAGATCAAAAAAAAGTTTTAAATCATTAATTAAAGGTTTCGAGGAGAAAGAGTTTGATATCTTGATAGGTACCCAAATGGTAACAAAAGGTTTAGATTTTAGTAATGTTTCATTAGTTTGCGTAATTGAATCCGATTTTTTATTGAACTATCCAGATTTTAGGGCTAATGAGAAATATTTTCAAATGATAAGACAGGTTTCCGGCAGAGCAGGTAGATCAAAATCACAAGGAAGTGTTTTAATACAAACAAAAAACATAAATCATAGCTTAAATAGAAAATTAAAATTAAATGATGATTTAAATTTTTATAATAAGGAATTAGCACAAAGAAAAGAATTTAGTTACCCACCTTACATAAAATTGATCAAAATAAAATTTAGGTCAAAAAATCGAGAATTATTATACAATGGTTCTAATTGGTTTAGTGATGCTTTAAAAAATAATATAAAATCAAAGGTTTTGGGACCAGAATATCCACTTGTTTCAAGAATAAAAAATGAATTTTTGATGAACTTATTAATAAAAATAAAACCAGAGGAAAATCTGCTATCAATTAAAAAAATTATATCTACATTATTAAAAAAGTTTAACTCATACAAAGAGTTTAAATTAATTAAAATCAATGTTGATGTAGATCCATATAATTAAAATATAAAAATTTTTTGGAAGTCTTGATATAAACAGTATTTTTGCCGACATAAATTTATGAACCACTACGAGTCAATATTAATACTAAATCCCGCTTTGTCTGAGGCTCAGGTTAAAGATGTGATTAAAAATTATCATACTCTCTTAAATGATAGTGGTTCTAAAATTGTAGATACTGAAAATTGGGGTTTAAAAAAATTAGCTTATTCAATTCAGAATAAACTAAGTGGTTTTTATGTTCTTATTGATTTTGAATACGACGGAGATTTAAATATCATCGATAATTATGAAACTGAGTTAAAAAGAGACGAAAGAATTATGAGATACTTAAATGTTAAACTCGATAAATATGCAACAGAATGGTCTGTTAAGAGGAGAAGCAGAATGAAAAAACAAAAAGTATAACCATGGCAGATTTAAATGTAAATACTAATCAAGGTGAAATTAGATACCTAACACCGTTAGATATTTCGACTAAAAATAAAAAAAAATATTGTAGGTTTAAAAGACTTGGTATTAAGCATATCGATTATAAAGATCCTGATTTCCTTCTAAAATTTATTAATGAACAAGGTAAAATACTACCTAGAAGATTAACTGGCACATCACTAAAATTCCAAAGAAAAATCTCTGTCGCAGTTAAAAGAGCAAGGCATCTTGCATTGCTTCCTTTCCAAGCTGATTTACTTAAATAAATATTTAGATGGAAATAATTTTAAAACAAGATGTTGAGAATTTAGGTTTCATTGATGATATCGTAAGCGTTAAGAATGGTTATGGAAGAAATTTTTTAATTCCTCAAGGAAAAGCCATCCTTGCTACAATCTCTGCTAAAAAAGCTTTGGATGAAAAATTAAAGCAATCAGCTAATAAAGATAAAGTTGCAATTGAGGAAGCTATTAAAGTTCAAAAAAAATTAGAAAAATTAGAATTAAGTATTTATGCCAAAGTAATTGATTCCAATAAGTTATTCGGATCGGTTACAAGCTCAGATATTTCAAAACAACTTTCAGTTGAGGGTTTTGAAGTGGAAAAAAACAAAATTATATTGTCTTCAAATATAAAGTCAATTGGGAAGTATTCTGCAAAAATAAGACTTCACAGAGCAGTTAGCTTTGAATTATCTTTTGAAGTTATTTCAAAAGAAAAGTAATTCTTTTTATTTTTTTATTTTTTGTAAAAGAGTGATATTTGATGTATAATGTCAGATAAATCTACCAATCCAAAAGGAACTAAAGATTATGGGCCTATTGAATTGCTTTCAAGAAGATTCATCATAAATACAATTCGAAATGTTTTTATTTCATTCGGCTATTCTGAAATAGAAACCCCATCGATCGAGAAAAGACTTACACTTTATGAAAAATATGGTGAGGAAGGTGATAGGTTTATATTTAATATTATTAATAGTGGGGATAAAGTTAAAAAGGCTGATATTAATGCACTATCCTCAGGAAAATTAAATCAATTTGTATCATCTATAAGTGAAAAGGGACTTAGATTCGATTTAACTGTTCCATTGGCAAGATTTGTTGCACAACATTTCAATGAAATAAGTTTTCCGTTCAAAAGATTTCAAATTCAAAAAGTATGGAGGTCAGATAGGCCTCAAAGAGGTAGGTTACAAGAATTTACTCAATGTGATGCTGATGTAATTGGTTCTGATTCTTTATTTCTTGAATATGAAATGATTCAAATCTATTCTAAAATATTTAAAAAATTAGGTCTAAAAGACGTCATAATTAAAGTTAATCACCGTGAAATTTTAAATTCAATTGCTAACAAAATTGGTCTGATCGATAAGTTTAGTGAGTTTATAATTTTGGTTGATAAAAAAGATAAGATTGGAGTAGAAAAGTTGAGAGACCTGCTTAAAAAAGATTTAAATATTAAGGATAACCACTTAGATGATTTGTTTGAATTATTTGAATTTTCTGGAAAATTATCTGATTTTATAAAGAAAATTACAGATGAATTTACAGATTCAGGTTCAATTGATGCTATTGAGGAAATCAATCAATTTTATAATTTAATTGAAGGTTCAAATGATTTAGTTAAGGTTGAATTTGACTTATCCTTAGCTAGAGGATTAAATTATTACACTGGTTTAATCTTTGAAATCAGTTATCCTAATTCATCATTAGGTTCACTGGGTGGAGGTGGAAGGTATTCAGATTTAACAAAATCTTTTGGAGTTGATAACTTACCAGGTATTGGTATATCATTTGGACTTGAAAGAATTCATTTACTAATGAATGAAAAAGATATTTTCCCACCACTTAAGGTTCCTTCAAGTGATATTTTAGTTGTGAATTTTGATATTAATTTTATTAACGAACTCAAAGATATCATATGTTTTTTAAGGGATGAAGGCAGAAGTATATTTGTTTATCCTGATGCAATTAAAATTTCTAAGCAGTTTTCTTTTGCAAATAAGAATAACTTTCATTCAGTATTAATTTATGGTCAAGAAGAAAAAGATGATGGAGTAATCAAAATCAGATCAATGAATAATGGAAAGGAAAAGCTATTCAAATTCAAAAAATTTATTTCTGAATTTTCTTAGATGTAGCGAGGGGGAGACTTGAACTCCCGACCTCCGGGTTATGAATCCGACGCTCTAACCGCCTGAGCTACCTCGCCAAAAGAGCTCAAATATAAAAACAATATGACTACAGTCAAACACTGTTTAAAAAAAAAAAAAAAATTGTTGATTTTGATTTATTAGTATTATATTGTCTCTGATGTCAGAAAAAATAAAATATGAGTTAGAGTTTCCTATTCAAGCATCACCAAACATGCTTTATCAGTATATCTCATCAGCCTCAAATTTATCCGAATGGTTCGCCGATAATGTAAATTCAAGAGGTAAGGTTTTTTCTTTCTTTTGGGATGGATCTGAAGAAAAAGCTGAACTTATTTCATTTAAGAATAACAAGTATGTGAGGTTTAAATGGTTAGAAAATGAAGATGATTCTTTTTTTGAAATAAATATTGTTGTCGATGAACTTACTAAAGATGTTTCTTTAGTAATTTATGATTTTGCTGATGAAGATGAAGTAGAGGAGGGAAAAATGTTATGGGAGAGTCAAATCTCTGATCTCAAGCAGGTCATTGGCTCTACTTAATAAATTCAATGATTAATTTTAACGGTCAACTCACAGAGCAATCACATCAAATTGAAAATAATAGAGGTTTTTTGTATGGTGACTTGGTATTTGAATCAATAAGAATAATTGAAGGAAAAATATGTTTTTGGGAAGATCATTATTTTAGATTAATCTCATCAATGAGAATTTGTAGGATTGATATTCCTGATCATTTTACACCAGACTTTTTAGAAAGAAATATAATGAACTTACATAATGTCATTTCAAAAAATGGTTGTTCAAGAGTTCGTTTATCTGTTTACAGGAATTCAGCTGGTAAGTATAGGCCCGTCTCAAATGATTGTAAGTTCCTAATATCTTGTCAGAATTTAGAATCAAATAAATTTGTAATTATTCAAGAAGAATTTAAGGTTGATATATTTAAGGATTACTACCTTGATAAACAATTAATTTCATCAATAAAAACAAATAATAAAATTATTAATGTAATCGCATCTATTTATGCAAAAGAAAATCTTTTACACAATTGTATTCTTTTGAATAACGATAAAATGGTTTGTGAATTTATAAACGCCAATATATTTTTAATTAAAGATAATTGCATTATTACACCTGATTTGAAGTCTGGGTGTTTAAATGGTGTTATGCGAAAAAATATCATTAGAATTCTTAAAAAGAATAATATACAAATTGTTGAAAGGGATGTTAACACATATGAACTGAGTGATGCTGATGAAATTTTTGGATGCAACTCAATCCAAGGTGTTTTCTCAATCACTAAATACAGAAAAAATGAATTAAAATTTGATTTGACAAAAAAAATATTAGACCTTTTGAATGCTTCTATTTAATTATAATTGGGATTTTCTGGAGAATTTGCCCATAATTTATATTTCTCTCCAAAACTTATCAATTTATTTTTCCACAATTCATCTTGAGTTTTAAATATATCATTAGAGTTATATTTTTTTAATACTAACCATGAATTTTCATCTAATTCCCTCTCAAGTTGCTCATGTTCCCAACCCGAATATCCTATAAAAAACTTAACATCATTAATTTCAACTTTATTCTGTCGAATTAGTTTGATTATTTCATTGAAATCTTTCCCCCAGTATATTTTATTCGTTATTTTTTCACTTCCTGTCACAAAACTATTTTTCTTATGAATAAAATGGATTGTATCAACACTTACAGGCCCACCATAATATATTTTGGCCTCAATATCCTTATATTCATTGTCCAAATCACAAATTTTATAAGTTGATTTTTTATTTATAACAAATCCAATAGACCCTTCGCTATCATTTCTAGTAAGAAGAATTACAGATCTGTTAAACTCAAGATCATTAACCAATGTATAATTGGATATTAATAAATTCCCCTTTTTCAAATAAATAATATTTCTTTTCCTTGATTGCCATTTACAAAATCACGACCACTTTGTTCTTTTTTACCTTCAACCTTAATTTTTAATACATTTATGACACCATTTTTAACTTGAATCATACAATCTTTCTTGTTTGGTAAAAGTGAGCCATTTGTATTAGTATAAATTAGTTTGGGAATAAATTCTGAGTCTATTATTTTAACCCTAATCCCATTTGACTTTATAATTGACCAGGCACTAGGGTAAGGTGATAAACCCTTAATTAAATTTTTAATATTATTACCATTATCGTCCCATTTTATTCTTGTATTTTTTTTATCAAGCTTAGGTGCTTTTAAAAGTTCTGATTTAATTTTCGATTGAATTAGTGGTCTTAGTCCGCTTTCAATTGCTTTAATTGAATCCAAAATGAAAGTTGAACTGAGTTTTTTTAGTTTTTGGTACAGCACTTCGTATGTATCGTTTTCGTTGATATCAATCTCCTCTTGAATTATTATATCACCTGTATCAATACCATTGTTTATAAAAAAACTAGTAAGACCTGTTTTTTTTAATCCATAAATAATGGCCCAATTGATAGGCGCAGCACCCCTCAAATTAGGAAGAATTGATGCATGAATATTTATTGTGCCTATTTTTGGGATAGTCCAAATTTTTTCTGATAAAATTTTAAAAGCAACAACTACAAAAATATCTGCATTAAACCTCTTTAATTCATTAATAAAATCTTGATTATTTAAGGTCAAAGGCTGCAGAAACTCAATTCCATTCGAAACACAATAAGTTTTTACTGCACTTTTACCAATCTTTTGACCTCTACCCACTTTTTTATCTGGAATTGTAACCACACATCGTAGATTATGGCTTGATTTATTAATAGAATGAAGACTATCTAAAGCAAAATCAGGTGTTCCCATAAAAATAATATTCATAACTAAATCTTTAACTTTTCTAAAATAAACTCAACTCTATTTTTAATAGATTCATTTGGTAAACTTATTAAATCAATATTAAAATATTCATACGTTGAAATAATACTCTTATTTATGATTTTACATTGATCAAAAGACTCTTCTCTTATTTCATCATTAACATAAATTTTTTCCCATGGATTAGCAATAAAGCAAAAATCATAATTAATGCTACTTGAATTATCAATTAGTTTGTCAGGATATTTAATTCCCTTGTAGTGAAGATATGCTATCGAGTCAATGGGTCCTCTATCATAAAAAATAGTGTCTGATTTTATTTCTTTTTCATACTGATTAAATCTCAATTCAAATAATTTTTTTGTGAATTCTACAGGATTAAGGTCAAAATAGTTAATTATTCCTTGATCTCGTTTTGATGATTTTAAATCTCTTACAATTTCTGGAAAACAGAAATAACCTCGATTTGATAGTTCTTTAACTATAGATGTTTTTCCAGTTCCAGGTCCGCCAGTTATTAAAATTTTATTAGACATTGATGATAAAATTTTTATAAAAATAAAACTATAATTTGTTAGTATATTTGAATTGTGACAAAATCCTCAGAAATTTTTTATAAAGAACTAAAAGAAAGACTTGATGAATGTCATACTTGGCCAACAAATTATCTATTTAAATTTATAGTTGAAAATACAAAAGAGAAGAGAAGTGAACTTAAATCTTTTTTTGATTCTAACACATTATCCTTAAAAGAGAGAATATCTTCAAATTCAAAATATGTTTCTTTTACAATTAGTGTTAAAGTTCCATCAGCAGATAACGTAATTAAAATATATAAAGCCGTTTCTAAAATAGAGGGAATAATATCTCTTTAGTAAAAAAAATCTATTATTTTTGAGGGAATGATTGATTCCTTAGAGTACAACAGTGAAAGAGTTAATTTGATTATCCCCGAGTATGGAAGACATATTCAAAAAATGGTTAATCAAGCAGTCGAATGTAAGAACAAGTCTGAAAGAAACGATATGGCAAAGGCCATTATTGGAGTAATGGGTAACTTAAATCCTCACTTAAGAGATGTTGCTGATTTTCAGCATAAACTTTGGGATCAACTCTTCATAATGTCTGAGTTCAAGCTTGATGCAGATTCACCTTTTAACAAACCAGAGAAAGAGTTACTAGAGGAGAAACCACAAAAGTTAAATTATCCTCAAAATTATCCAAAGTATAGATTTTATGGAAATAATATAAAAAAGATGGTTGATGTGGCAACTAATTGGGAAGAGGGTGAGCTAAAGGAGAAATTGATTTATGTCATAGCAAATCATATGAAAAAATGCTTTTTAACTTGGAACAAAGATACAGTTGAAGATAAAGTAATTTTTCAGCACTTATTAGAGTTGTCTAACGGAAAAATCCAACTAGATGATAACTCAAAACCATTAACGCAATCAAAGGATTTGATTATAATGTCCAATAAAAGATTTACAAAGTCATCAAAAAAGGGTAAAAAACCTTATCGAAATTATAAAAGGAAGTAATGAGCTCTTTTGAGGTAATTGGTGGAAAAAAATTATCCGGCACCATTCATCCACAGGGCGCCAAAAATGAAGCCTTACAAATTATTTGCGCTGTTTTATTATCAAATGAAAGGATAATAATAAGAAATGTTCCAGATATAATTGATGTAAACAAACTTATTGATTTATTAAAATCACTCGGCGTCAAGGTAAAGAAAACCTCAAAAGGCACTTTTGAATTTCAATCAAATGATATTAATTTAAATTATTTGAATTCTGAGGATTTTGAATTAAAAGGAAAAAGTTTGAGAGGTTCAATAATGATTGTTGGACCATTATTGGCAAGATTTGGTATAGCATCAATTCCCAGGCCAGGAGGAGATAAAATTGGTCGAAGAAGACTAGATACTCATTTTGAAAACTTGATCAAATTAGGCGGTAATTTCACATACGATAAGGAAAATAAGAAATATAAAATTGAGAGCAATAGATTAAAGGGTTGTAAAATTTTGTTGGACCAACCCTCTGTTACAGGAACAGCTAACATTATTATGTCATCAGTGCTTGCTGATGGAGAAACCACTATATATAATGCCGCATGCGAGCCATATATTCAACAATTGTGTTCAATGTTGAATTCAATGGGAGCTTCAATTAGTGGTATTGGATCTAATTTATTATATATAAAAGGTGTAGATAAACTTGGAGGTTGTTCACATACTATCCAGCCAGATATTATAGAAATTGGAAGTTGGATTGGATTGGCAGCATTGACAAGAAGTGAATTAACTATTAAGAATGTTAATATTGAATCATTAGAACAAATACTTTCAGTTTTTTCAAAAATAGGAGTAAAACATAGCATAAATGGAAATGATATAACAATTCCAGCTCATAAAAATGGCTATCAAATTCAAAATAATATTGATGGTAGTATACTTACTATTTCAGATGGTCCATGGCCACTCTTCTCCCCTGATTTAATAAGTATAATTCTTGTAGTTGCTACTCAAGCTAGAGGAAGTGTTTTGATTCATCAAAAAATGTTTGAAAGTCGCTTGTTTTTCGTGGATAAATTAATTGACATGGGCGCTAAAATTATACTATGTGATCCCCATAGAGCTGTTGTTATTGGTCATAATTTTAAGTCAAGATTAAAAGCTACTAAAATGTCATCACCAGACATTAGGGCTGGAATATCTTTATTAATTGCAGCTTTATCTGCAAAGGGTACCAGTGTTATTAATAATATTGAGCAAATTGATAGGGGATATGAGATGATTGATGATAGACTATCTTCAATAGGAGCAAAGATCAAACGAATTATTTAAACTTATTATTAGAAATATTTCTCTGTCTACTACATTTAAATCTTAAAAACTCCAACCCCTTTTTTTCACGTACTTTTTGATGTTTTGTATATCTTCCACTAACTCTTTTTCTCCAAAGCTTAAAGCTCGATTGTTTCAAATTTTTCCTCATGATTTTTATGACTTCACTCTCATCAATTCCAAATTGATTTTTAATGGCATCGAAAGTTGTCCTGTCCTCCCATGCCATTTCAATAATTCGATCAGTCTTGCGAATATCCATTAACTAATTGTTTTAAGATAATTATGAGAAGTAAGAGTAATGCTTTCTTTTTTTTCAGTCTTCATTCTATCATATGTACTTACAAGCATTCGCATTCTTGGATTTGTTAAAAAAAAATCTCTTTGCTTGTTAATGAAATTCCAAAAAAGAGAGTCCCAAATAGGACACCAATCACCTTTTTTATAATTACTCATTTTTAACACATAGCTACTCCCACTGATGTATGGTTTTGTTGACATTAATCCACCATCAGCAAATTGACTCATTCCATAGACATTTGGCACCATTACCCAATCATAAGAGTCAATAAATAGTTCCATGAACCATCTGTATACGTAATTAGGATCAAATTCACACAAAAGCATAAAATTCCCAATAATCATCAATCTTTCAATGTGATTAGCATAGCCTGATTTATTTATTTTTAAAATTGTATCATCAACAGGTTCTATCCCAGTGGTTCCGTCATAAAATGATGCAGGTATTTTTCTTTTAAACCCCCAAAAGTTTCTTGTTCTTTCATCACTTCCTTTAGCAATGTAAACACCTCTGATAAACTCTCTCCATCCAATTATTTGTCTTACAAAGCCTTCACAAGAATTTAATCTAATATTATGTCTTTTATAAAATTCAACTGATTTAATCATGATTAGTTTTGGATCTATTAATCCTGAATTAATAATGGGAGATAATAGACTGTGATTTAAAACAGATTTTTCTTTGACAACAGCATCTTCGTAGGGTCCAAAATCATCATACCTTTCCACTAAAAAAGACTCAAACCAATCATCTGCAGTTTTAAAATCATATGGATAAATTTTTGAAGAATTTACTTCACCATAATTACTTTCAAAATAATCATCAATATATTTTTTTGCAGATTCAAAATCACTGTTTTTCTTTACATAATTTACAACTGGTGGATCTTTATCTTTGGGATACTTTTCTCTATTTAAGTCATCATATGTCCATTTTCCTCCTTCAGGATTTCCATCCACCATTAAAAGGTCAAATTTTGATCTTTGAGATTTATAAAAGCTTGTTTGAAAAAACTTTTTTTTATCAGATCTAAAAAACGAATCAAGTTCAAATTTCTTAGTTATAAACAATTGATTCTCGTAAATATTAATTTTTACATTATTTTTTGAACATACACTAACAATTCTTTTTTCTAACCAATTATCTTCAGGATCATAGATATTTATTGATGTGATAGATTTTTTTTTCTCTAGAAATACTCTAATATCAGAAATGTCATCATAACTATTTATGTACTCTGTATCAATATTTTTTGACCTTAAAAAACTTTCATATTTTTTCATGGACATTCTATGAAAGAGTATTTTTTGTTTGTGAAAATTAAAATGATTAAAAAAAAGAAATTCTTCAATTAAGAAAGTTTTTTTTGAATTATTGATAAATTCACCTTCTCTAAACAGTTGATTTGGAAAAATAATGTTTACCTCCATTTCTAACTTACAGCTTCTTTATACGTTTCTAAGCACCTCTGTCTTGCAAATTTATGGTCAACAATTGGTTCTTCCTTATAATCACTTGGAAGCCATTTTTTAATGTAAGTACCCAGTTTGTCAAATTTTTTCTGTTGCTCATATGGATTGAATATTCTAAAATAGGGTGCCGCATCAACACCACATCCAGCAACCCATTGCCAATTCCCAACATTACTAGATTGTTCATAGTCGAATAACATATCTGAAAAATACTTCTCTCCCAATCTCCAATCAATAAGAAGATGTTTACATAGAAAACTAGCTACAATCATTCTGACTCTATTATGCATAAAACCGGTTGAATTTAGCTCATTCATTCCTGCATCTACTATTGGATATCCTGTTTTACCTTCACACCAAAGCTTAAATTCTTCCATATTATTCCTCCACTTAACTCTCTCATATTTTTCTTTGAATGATATTTTGGTTGTTTTAGGAAAGTGCCAAAGTATTTGCATAAAAAACTCTCGCCAAATTAATTCTTTCAAAAAGGTTTTGTCAAAAGCTTTATCAGACTGTTTAACCGCCTTCCTTATACTTATATTACCAAATCTAAGAAATACTCCAATTTTAGAGGTATTATCTAGATAAGGGAAGTTTCTTGTTTCACTGTATTCTTCAATTATTTGTTTGGTAAAACGGAGTTTAGGTGAACTAATAGTATCGTTGCTAAAATTTAATTTAACATCATCATGTTCAAAAAAGTCCCTGTCAGTTAAGTTATTTAATAAGTCTTCCGATTTATATTCTTTAACTTTTTCTTTTAAAAACTTTTCCATCCATTTTCTAGAATATGGTGTATAAACCACGTATGGTTTTCCATCATTCTTAGTAACTTCATCTTGTTCAAAAATCACTTGATCTTTAAAGCCTTTAAAACTTATAGAATTCTCTAAGAATAAATTATTTATGGAGTCATCTCTTTTTGTAGCATAAGGCTCATAATCTTTGTTGTAATAAACTGCAGAAATTTTTTTTATTTTTATTAATGACTTAAATATTTCTAGAGGTTTTCCCTTGAAAGTGAATATTTTTTTATTTATTTTTTTCAGCTCTAAATTCAATTTTTCTATTGAACGGAAGATGTGTTTTAGACGATGATCATTTGTCTTAATCTTATCAATGATGTCACTATCATAAATGAATATTGGTATAACTGAATTAGATTCATTTAATGCTTTATAAAGAGCGTGGTTATCATCCAGTCTAAGATCTCTTCTAAACCAAAAAATTACTGAATTTCCCAATTTAAGATAGGGTGGAGGTTCCGCCATCAACTCCAATAACTTGTCCAGTCATCCAGCTAGATTTTTCTGATAAAAGAAAATTTATTGTTTCTGCAATATCAGTAGAGTTACCAACCCTTTTTAAGGGGTGCTTCTGAGCAGATTTTTCAATTTTCAAATCATTATTAAGAAATCGATTGGCAAGTGGTGTATCCACAATTGATGGGGCCACAGCATTTACCCTTATTTTGGGTGCATATTCTGCAGCAAGAGATTTAGTCAACCCTTCTATAGCTCCCTTTGAAGCTGAAACACTTGAGTGAAATGGCATACCTCTTTGGACAGCAACAGTGCTCATTAAAACTATACTGCTGTAATTTGATGCCATAAGCTTGGGCATCACTGTTTTTAAAACTTTGATCAATGAAATTAAATTAATTTCTAAATCTTGTTTAAATGCCTCTATAGAAAGGCCTTTAAAAGGTCTTAAGTTTATGCTTCCAGGAAGGTATACAAATCCATGTATTTCATCAGGGATTAACGAGTTGTCAAACTCATCATTTAATGCATCAAATTTTATAAAATTAATATTTTCTGATTGCAGTTGATCATTAGTTCTACATGCAACATACACATTAAAATCTTTGTTTAGTATTTTGACTAATGGTAGTCCAATTCCATAAGAACCACCAATCATTAGTATATTTTTCATCTTAATTCTCCAAATAATTCGTTTAACTTATTACCTCTGTATTCAAAAATACGGCCAAGTTTTTTTTTGACTATTAATGAATTCACAATGTAACCTATAATTCCTAAAGGAATTTTGTAGTGAATTACGTCTTCCATCTCAATTCCACCATCAATTTCTTTAATAAAATGTTTATGATGCCAAAGAGAGTATGGACCAAACCTTTGCTCATCAACAAAATATTTTTTGTCAGAGACGTGAGTAATTTCAGTAACCCATTTAAGAGGAACTTTAAACAATGGAGTTACAGTATATTGAATTATTTGACCTGGATATATTTTTTTGTAATCACAATCAATTATATTAAAATTCATTTCATCCGGAGTTATCTCTTTTAAATTTTTAGGGTCTGATAGGAAATCCCAAGCAGTTTGAACTGTAATTGGGAGCTTTTGTTTGGTGTGAAGTTTAAAAATTTTCATAATATTGAAACATAAACAAAAGTCATGCAAAAATTATTTATTTTATTGTCAATATTTTTAAGCTCTCCTATATTAAATGCACAACTCAAATCACCAGTTGCTAGCCCAAGAGCTAACTTGAGCCAGGATATAGGATTGGTCAATATAAGTGTGGATTATTCAAGACCTTCAAAGAAGGGAAGGACCATTTTTGGAAATTTGGTCCCATACAACAAAATTTGGAGAACAGGAGCCAATCAAGCTACAACATTTAGTGTTTCGGATGACATTAAAATAAATAATCAACTTGTACCAAAAGGTGAATATCATATTTATTCAGTTCCTAGAGAAAAAAGACTTGATTTAATCATATACAATCAAACTGACAATTGGGGTTCCTTAAAAGAATTTGATGAAAGTCTGATAGTTGCAAGAGTTGTTTCAGATTTTATTGAATTACCATTTTCTGTTGAAACATTCGAGATATCTTTTGATAACATTAGTAATAATGGATCAACTATAAATATTATTTGGGATAATAAATTGGCTATTTACTATCTTGATGCTCTCACAAAGGAGAAAATGATTGCAAACATTCAAAGTGTTTTAATAAAAAATCCAAAGCCAAGTGACTATCAGAAAGCCGCTGTTTACTACTACGAAGAGGATTTAGATAAAGAAAAAGCTTTCGAATGGATTAACAAGGCTTTTGAGAGTTATAAAGATCCTAAATATTGGCAACTAAGAGTAAAAGCCTTAATATATAACTACTATGGTAAGAAGAAAGAAGCTTTAAAAATTGCAAAACAAGGATTAAAACAAGCTGAAAAATCAGGTGTTCCAGATGGATTAAATGCTATGAGCCTATTGGTTGATAGGCTTTCTAAATAGTGTTTGACGGAAAAGTATTGATAAAATTATGGTATTGATAGCACCAATAAAATTTAACCATAGATAACCAATATCCAAATTAAAATAAACGATAAAAATTATTGCTTGTGAAATGCAAGCTGCATAAAAAATAGAATTTCCACCAATTTTCTTAAAAAAGAAAGCTACTAGAAATATACCAAGAACAGTACCGTAGAATATTGAACCAATGATGTTTACAAGTTGAATCAAATTTTCAAATAATGTCCCAAAACTCGCAAAACTTATTGCTATTAATCCCCAAATCAAAGTAAAAAGTTTTGATGCCATCAAATAATGATATTCACTTTTAATTTTTTTATGATTTCTCTTATAGAGGTCAATTGTGGTTGTTGCAGCTAATGCGTTAATTTCTGAAGCTGTTGATGACATTGCCGCACAGATTATAACAGCAATTAAAAGGCCAATAATTCCTCTTGGGAGATTATTTAGTATGTAGTGAAGGAAAACATAATCTTTATCTAAAACTTCAATATTTGGATTATCATTTTCAATTTCCTTATAAATTTTATTTTTTATTTTCTTCTCTTCATTTTGGATTCTGATAATTTTGTTTTTATCAAGCCTTGAGCTCAAGATGTAATTATCTAAAAGATCTTTTTTTTTGTCCTGTATTATTGAAAACTCATCAAGTAAAATATCATAGTTTTTGTTATTCGATTCCTCAATATAATTTACCACTTGTGGGTTAAAATTTACAGGAGCTGAGTTAAATTCATAAAAAATAAATACCATTACACCTAGTAATAGGATAAAAAATTGCATAGGAATTTTAAAAATTCCATTAAAAATTAATCCTTGTCTTATTTCTTTAATTGATTTACCTGATATATATCTTTGGACCTGACTTTGATCTGTTCCAAAATATGAAAGGGCCAAGAACAAACCACCTGTTATACCACTCCAAAATGTATATCTACTCTCATAATTAAAAGAAAAGTCCAAAATGTTTAATTTGTTACTAACACGTGAATAATTCAAAAACTTATTTAATGTAAAGTTCTCAGGATAGCTTTCTATTAATAAGAAAAAAACAAAAAATAAACCTAAGAATATTACAAACATTTGTTGTTTTTGAGTAACATTCACTGCCTTTGTACCGCCTGTTATTGTATATATTATAACAAGAAAACCTATAATCAGGTTTAGTATTTTTATATCTATATTTAGTAAGGTAGAGAGTATTATTGATGGGGCAAAAATTGTTATGCCTGCTGCAAGCCCCCTCTGTATTAAAAATAATATTGCACCTAAAACTCTTGTTTTTTTATCAAATCTTTTTTCTAAAAATTCATAAGCCGTGTAAACCTTCAATCTGTGGTATAGAGGCACAAAAAATATACATATGATGATCATTGCCAAGGGAAGTCCAAAATAGAACTGAATAAAACCCATACCATCATTGTACGCTTGTCCCGGAGTAGATAAAAAAGTAATTGCACTTGCTTGGGTTGCCATAACTGATAAACCAATAGTAAACCAGCCTGTTGAGTTATTCGCTTTTAAAAATGATTTAATATTACTGTTTTTCCTAGTTCTATAAGAACCATAAAAAACAATTATTAGTAAAGTTGTGATTAAAACTGCCCAGTCTATTATTTCCATAATTAAACTAGAAATAAAAAAAATAAAACATATAGGATGTTAAGCATAATTAAAACTGAATATTCCCTCTTCCAGTCAAACATCATATATTTTTTTGATTATTTTTTATTTTCCAATCACCATTTATTCTTAAAACTTGTTCAATTACATCCCTTACACATCCATCTCCACCATTTTTAATAGAAATGTAATCAGCAACTTCTTTAACCTCAGGACATGCATCAGATGGGCATGAAGAAAGACCAACTTCTTTTAGAATATTAATATCGGGCAGGTCGTCACCCATGAAAAGTGTTTCGTTGATATTCAAATTATTTTCTGATAAAAAATTATCAAAAACTTTTTTCTTATCATCAACACCTAAAAAAATATTTTTAACCCCCAGTTTTGACAATCTTTTTCTTACACCCTCGTTATTTCCACCACTTATTACACAAAAGTTATATCCTATGTCAGTTGCAAATTTTACAGCAATACCATCCTTGGTATTGAATACTCTCATTTCATTGCCATCAGAATCAACAATTATTGATCCATCCGTAAAAACCCCGTCAACATCGAGAATAAAGTTTTTAATTTTGTGTAATTTTTTCTTATAAATCATTTTTTTTTATGCTTTCAGTGATGATTTTATACAAATTTAGGTATTTAGAATTTTCTAGTATTCTTTCATGCTTTTTTATTGTCTTTACATCATTTCTAATTGCAGGTCCAGTTTGAGATTCTTTTGATTTATTCTCTTTAAATTTTTGAATTGTCTGATTAGAAATTGGAATAAAAAAATCTTTATTGAGATTAAATTTATTTATGATTTCATCAGTGATAGAAAGTAAATGATTTGTAAAGTTATTTGCAAACGTAGCTGCAAGATGGTAATATAGCCTATCTTTTGAATGAATAACTTTACATGTAGTATTCAATAGCTCACATAATTTCTTTAATTTATCTAAATTTTTTTTTGTATTCGCCTCAATTAAGACAGGAACGTCCGTAAAGTTTAATTTATTATGAAAATTGAAGGTTTGAAGAGGATAAAAAACACCATAATTTTTATGATTTGATAAAATATTAATATTTATTGTTCCTGATGAATGTAAAACCATACCACCGTTTACATTTATTTTTTTGCTAATTTCTTTGATTGAATCATCATTACATAATATAAAATAAAAATCAGCCTTTCTAAGATTTTCAATTTTGTCTGTGAATTTAATTTTTTCATTGAATAAATTAGTATTTTTTTTTTGTCTAGAATAAATCTCGATTATTCGAAAATTCTCATTGTTTGAAAATACTTTAGATAGATTATATGATAATTTTCCCGAAGCGATTAATGAAATTGTAATCATAATTAATGTTTAAATTACGATAAATGATTTGAATGTTTTTATTAGGTTTGCAAAAAAAATTATGGACGATAAAACTTTTATGATGATTAAGCCTGATGCAGTTGAAAGAGGGCTCATTGGTAAAATATTAGGTGACATTACAGATGCTGGCTTTCAAATTATTGAACTAAAAATGGTTAAACTTAGTTTATCTGATGCTAAAAGATTTTACAAAGTTCATAAGGACAGACCCTTTTTTGAAGATTTGACGAATTACATGAGCAGAAGCTCCATAGTTGCTGCAGTTTTATTGAAAGAAAATGCAGTAAATGATTTCAGAAAACTTATTGGAAGCACAGACCCAAATGATGCAGAGGAGGGAACAATTAGAAAAAAATACGCAATATCAAAAGGTGAAAATTCTGTTCATGGATCAGATAGCAATGAGAACGCTGAGATTGAATCAAATTTTCATTTTTCATAAACCTACAATAGAACTATTTTTTCAACAATATCTTTTTCTAATTCGGAATTAATTAATTCAATAATTTTCTTTTTCGAATAAGAAATTTCTTCCTTTAGCATAGGATTGCTAACTCTAATAAATAAAGTATTTTTTTTTAGATAAATATCTTTTGTGTATTTCGATAGTTGATTTCCAGCGGTCTTTTTCCAAGCAATACCAATTTTTGAATTTACAACACCTTGATTAATTTGTTTTTGATTGAAAAAACTATTTAGAACTTCTTTAATGCTACTTGTTTCATTAATTCTTTTCATATTTCAAAAATCTTAGATGAGTTTTTTAAGCTACTTAAAACTTTTTCAATTCTTATTTTATCTGTATCAGATATAAATAGTTGACCAAATTCTGATGAATTTACTAAGTCAACAATATTCTTTACTCTTTCAATATCAAGTTTGTCAAATATGTCATCCATCAAAAGAATGGGTGAGATATAATTATTATTTTTTAAAAACTCAAATTCAGCAAACCTTAAAGAAATGAGAAAAGATTTTTGTTGACCTTGACTCCCAAACCTTTTAATTGAACTATTACTAATCTTAAATATTAAATCATCTTTATGAATTCCACAAGAAGTGAATTGTAAAGTCATATCTTTTTGAAAAGACTTTTTTAATAAGTCAGCTATTCCGTTGTCATTTAGGTCACTTTTATAACTTAAAGTTACTTTTTCATTTTTACCTGAAATTTTATTGTATTTATCAATCACTATAGGCATAAATTCATTTATAAATTTTTTTCTGCATTCATGAATTGGTTTGGAGAGTTTAATTATTTGATCATCATATATTAAAATACTATCCATATCAACTTTAGCTGATTTGTTAAAATATTTTAAAATTTTATTTCTTTGTTTTATTAATTTTCCATGGGTTATTATATTATGCAGATATGTTTTGTTATAAGTTGATATTATACTGTCCATGAATTTTCTTCTTTCAAAACTTCCTTCGATAATTAAATTTGTATCGTAAGGAGAAATTAATACAACGGGAATTAACCCAAAATGATTAGAAAGTTTTTTATAAACTTTTTCATTTCTTTTTAAAACCTTAGTTTCATTTCTCTTCAAACTGCAAGTTATATTTTCCTCTTTTCCATTAACTAAGAATATACCGTCCAAAAGCATAAACTCTGAATCATGATTTATGTTGTTTTCATTAGAGACTGAAAAAGAACTCTTTCCAATTGCCAAGTGATATATTGAGTCTAATATATTTGTTTTACCAACTCCATTATTTCCAATAAAACAATTGATTTTACTATCAAAATTGAATGTTTTATCTAATATGTTTTTATAGTTTAAAATGGAAATTTTATTTAATAGTAAACTAGACATTAGATTTATTTACATCTGCAAATTATATAAAATAATTAACTAATTATCATGCATGATTTAAATAAAATTATATTTTTGCCATTCGCATGTCAACATATAAAAAGAAATCAAATAAAATAAGAAAAAGTAGAGTTTCTAATGAAAATAGCTCCACAAAAAAGGTATTTGAAACTCTTGATACAAGTGCAAGTAAATCTGAACTTTTTATTAGTAATTATCAAAATTACTTAATTTATGGTGTTACTGTTTTGGTAGTAATATTTGCTCTTTATTTTTCTTATGATAAATTTGTTGTACAGCCAAAAATTGATGAATCCAATGTTGAAATCTTCACTGCTCAAAAATATTTTGATTTAGCCTTAAATTCAACTTCCAACAAAGATTCGTTATATAATCTATCATTAAATGGTGCTGATGGAAAATTTGGTTTTTTAGATATAATTGAGAATTATTCTGGGACACCTGCCTCAAATATTTCATATTATTCATCTGGCATGGCCTATTATCATCTGAAAAAATATGATTTGGCTATTGAATATTTAGGTAAATTTTCATCCAATGATGATGTTTTAAATTCATTATCTCTTACAACCATTGGTGACTCCTTTACTCAACTCAATCAATTTGAAGATGCACTCAGTTATTATCAAAAAGCCTTAAAATCTTCATCTAATAGTTTTACAAGCCCGATTATTTTACTTAAGGCTGGGGATGTTTCTATGAAAATTGGTAATAAGAAAAAAGCGTTAAGTTTTTTCAATACTATCAAAACTGATTTTCCAAAATCTGCTGAGGCAGATCTAATTGATATTAAAATAGAGCAGGCAAAATAATGTCAACCAAGAAAAGGTCTAATATAGATTTAGATTCACTTATGATTGCTAAAGAAAAGAAGTTTGCAATTGTTCATTCTGAATGGAATATTGAAATAGTCAACAGATTACTCAATGGTGCCTTTGAATTCTTTTCATCTATCGGATTAGAAAAAGATAAAATTTCAATTTGTTCAGTTCCGGGAAGCTTTGAACTTATATATGGGTGCAAGAAAATGTGTTATGAGAATAAATATGATGCAATCATTGCTATTGGTAGTGTTATAAGGGGTGAAACAAAACACTTTGATTTTATCTGTAACTCTGTTTTTAATGGAATCAAGGATTTAAATCTAACATCTGAATGTCCTGTAATAGCATGTATCTTAACAGATAATAATATTGAACAGTCTCTTGAAAGAAGTGGGGGTAATTTAGGTAATAAGGGTTATGATTGTGCAGCTGCAGCGGCTAAAATGACTCTTATTTAAAATACTTAAATGGAACAAAGAGCATTCCGAAGCATTCTCCTCCTCCTTTTTTAATATTTTTATGATGCATTTTGTGGGCTCTTCTAATACCTTTTGCATACCAGTTATTTGCATTCCTAAATAGCTTAAATCTTCTATGAATAAATATATCGTGAACTATGAAGTAAGTCAATCCGTAAAGAAAAATACCAATTGCTATAGGTAATCCATATACAAAGCCAAGTTCAGACCAAGATATAACAAATGCCATGCTGATCACAGCGTAAAAAATAAAGAAAAAATCATTTCTTTCAAACCATGAATCATGATCCTTAACGTGATGGTCTTTGTGTACACTCCACAGAAATCCATGCATAATATACTTATGACTGAACCAAGCCATAAACTCCATAAAACAAAATGTTCCAATTAATGATAATATCCAAAGAAATGTTTCCATTATAAAATATTTAATCTATATCTAACATATGAGCGTGCTAATACATCAACTTTTTGATAATTAGGAACTCTAACTCTTTTATTTTTTATTACAGATGACGATGCTTTATCTAACTTTTTTAATAATCTTTTATAATATTTATATGCTGCATAAACCCCAAACTTTGAATTATTTGGAAGCATATATATGCCCTTTAAAGCTAAGGAAAAATCTTCCTTTATCTCGTTCAATATTTTTTTCTTTTCCTGATCATCAAATGAGTTATTTACAAGATTGGGAAAATAGGTTCTTTTTAATTCTTTTAAATCAGCTTTGTAATCTCTTAAAAAATTGACTTTTTGAAAAGCCGAGCCTAAGGATATAGCATAAGGTTTAAGTTTTTCATACTTATTGTTATCACCATTTACAAAAACTTTTAAACACATCAACCCAACTACATCTGCTGAACCATATATATAATTCTTGTAATCCTCATATGAGGAGTATTCTTTTTTTTCAAGATCAAGTCGCATGCTACTCAAAAATGAATCAACTAAGTGTTTGTCAATATTATGTTTTTTGACAGTTTTTTGAAAAGAATTTAGGATAGGGTTTAAACTTATATTATAATTTAATGAATATTCAAGTTCATCTATGAATCTGTTTAGAAGCGTTTCTTTGTCGTAATTGTGAAATGTATCAACAATTTCATCAGCAAATCTTACAAAACCGTAAATATTATAAATGTCTTCTCTGATGTTTTTTGATAACATCCTTGTAGCTAAACTAAAAGAGGTACTGTACGTTTTAGTGACATTTCTAGAACAATCGGCAGATACTTTATCAAATAATTCCTTCATTTTTTATAATATTAGCTACAAGTTTTCCAGAAACAATTGCTGGTGGAACTCCCGGCCCAGGCACTGTAAGCTGACCACTAAAATACAATTTTTTTACTTTTTTGCTTTTTAACTTAGGTCTTAAGAAAGCCGTTTGTAAAAGTGTATTTGCCAGACCATATGCATTACCACCAAAAGAATTATAATCATCTTTAAAATCTTTTATACAATATGACCTTTTAAAGTCAATAAAATCTCTAATTTTTTGATTCGTCAATTTTTCCATTCTATCTAATACCATATCAAAATATCTTTCTCTTATTTCGTCTGTATCGCTTAGGTTAGTTGCAATTGGTATCAAAATAAAGCAGTTTTCATGACCTTTTGGGGCTGTATGATTAAAAGTCTTTGATGTTAAGTTGACATAAAATAATGGGTTTTCAGGCCAAGACGGATTAGAATAAATCTCATCGGAGTGTTTTTCAAAACTTGTATCAAAAAATAAGTTATGATGATTTAAATTTTTTAATCTTTTTTTTATTCCAATATAAAATAACAGAGAGGAAGGAGACCAAACTCTATTATCCCAATAACTTTCTGGGTACTGTCTATATTCTTTGTCAATTAAGCTTTCAGTATGAGCATAATCAGCTCCTGAAACAAGAAAGTCACACTTCAATTCCTCATCATTTACAGTAATGCTTTTTACTGTCCCAGAATCAATATTTATTTTATTTACTGTGGAATTATTATAAAAATTAACGCCTTGCTCTTTTGCAATTGATAACATAGATTCTACTACATCATAAAATCCGTTTTTAGGTTGCCATGTTCCTAATCCAAAATCTGCATAGTTCATGAAATTGTAAAAAGCGGGGGTGTTATTTGGCTTGGCTCCCAAAAACAAAACTGGAAACTTTAAAATTGACCGCAACATTTCATTTTTAAAAATGCTATTAACTTGTTTGTTTATGTTAGTTAAAAATAATTTGAATTTTAAAATTGTTCTAAAATTTATTAATTCAAGTATCGAAAAACCTGGCATCTTATATAGCATGTCTTTGACAGCTAATTCATAATTATCTTTAGCCTCTTTTAAAAATTTTTCTAACTTATTTCCACTTCCCTTTTCAATATTTTCAAAGGTTTCTATAATTTTATTTACATCGGAGCTAATTGATACAGATTGGTTGTTTTTAAAAAAGACCTTGTATCCAGGGTCTAATTTCTTTATGTCATAAAGGTCAATTGATTTTTTATCAAAATCATTAAAAAATCTTTCAAAAACATCAGGCATCCAATACCAACTCGGACCCATATCAAATGTATATCCATTTGTTTTAAACTGTCTAGCTCGTCCTCCAAAACTGTCATTTTTTTCAAAGACTGAAACATCAAATCCATATTTTGCAAGATAACACGCTGCTGAAAGGGAGGAAAACCCAGAACCAATTATAAAGACTTTTTTTTTCAAAATATATAGTGCGCACGAGAGGACTCGAACCTCCAAGGGATATTTCCCACTAGGCCCTCAACCTAGCGCGTCTACCAGTTCCGCCACGTGCGCTAGAATTGTGACCTGGCTGGGGCTCGAACCCAGGACCCTCTCCTTAAAAGGGAGATGCTCTACCAACTGAGCTACCAGGTCTGATTTTAACGTTTGCAAATATAGGACCAATAATACCATTTTTCAAACATAATTTCTTTTAAATTTGTCATGGATGTATCAAGATATTTCAAAAAAAATAAATCAACCCATTATTTTATTAGGCTATATGGGCTCTGGTAAAACAAGTATAGGAAAAAAAATATCCAAAATCCTCAAAATTAAATTCCATGATCTTGATAAATTGATAGAAAATAAATTTAATAAAACTTTAAATAAGATTTTCCTTGATCAAGGTGAAATAAACTTTAGAAAAGAAGAAAGAGCTTTACTTGAAAATATTTTAAATAAAAAAAAGATTTTCGTTTTATCATTGGGTGGGGGTACACCTTGTTATTTTGATAATATTGATTTTATACTTAAAAAAACAGATTTAACTATATTTTTAAAACCGGAAATTAAACAACTATCAAAAAAGTTATTTAAGAAAAAATCTAAGCGCCCAATTATAAAAGATGTTAAAACAGAAAAAAAAATGATTGAATTTGTTTCAAAACATATGATGGAAAGAATTCATTATTACAATAAGGCTAAATATCATATTATTTATGACTTAAATGATAAAATGGAAGCTTGTAACAAAATAATAGACTTACTAAACAAGAACTGCTCTTAGTTTTTTATTCTCATAAAGAACTTTTACAGTATCCTCAAAGTTAGTCGATAGGGAAACTCCTTTTATATCTACATTTACCGGGAATTTTTTATGATCTCTATCGATTAAAACAATAGTCTTAATATTTAAAAATCCAATATTAAAAAAGTAGTTTACACATTTAAATAGTGTTTTACCAGTGTTTAAAACATCATCAATTAAAAATATTAAACAATCATTGGAAAATTTATGATCAAATTTAATTTTTTTATCATCATTTTTTTTTCCAATTTTTATTGGATAAAGTTTTACCTTTTTTTTTGAAAAGAATTTTATTTGTTTTTCTATAATTTCTGCAATTTCAAAACCTTTCTCTCTTACACCAACAAGGACTATCTTTTCTGATGTATCAGTTTCCTCAACAATTTGACAAGCAAGTCTGTTGCATATTCTTAAAATTTTATCATTCTCTAATATCATAAACAGTATTAATGATTATCAACAAAAATATCAAGAAAATTGTATCTTGCGTTCGATTTGAGAAATAAATTTACTTTGCAAATTATAAAATATTTTTCCCTGATTACAATTTTGATTTTTTGTTTTACATCATGTAAAAAAGATGATGATAACACTACAAATGCAATTCCGGCTAATGATTATACAGATCAGCACATACTTGAAAATGATTCTATAATAGATTTTATGCAAAATCATTTTTATAATTATGATGATTTCTCTAATCTTAGCCCAAGTGAAGGACCTGAATTTATTATTGATTCAATTAGTGGTGATAACTCAGATAAAACCCCAATATATGATCAGGTCTCAAGTTTCCAAATAAATGTTAAAGATTCTGATGGTAATTTGTTTCCACACACTGCATATTATGTGATTTTGAGAGAGGGAGTTGGTGAGAACCCCACTGTTGCAGACTCAGTTTATGTTAGGTATAAAGGTATATTGTTGAACAGAGTCGTATTTGATCAAAGAAAAATTCCAATTTGGATCCAAGCAAAAAATGTTGTCCGTGGTTTTCAAGAATTTGTTCCGCTATTAAAAAAGGGGAACATTAACATAAATAGTGATGGTACTTATGACTTTACAAACTTTGGAATAGGTTTCATAATTATGCCATCTGGACTTGGATATTATAACGGAGGGACTGTAAGTATACCATCTTACTCTCCTCTAATATTTCAGGTAGAAATGATGACATTAAATAGAACAGATCATGACAATGACACTGTTCTTACAATTTATGAGGATCTTGATGGAGATAGTAATTTTGACAATGATGATACAGATTCTGATACCATTCCAAATTATCGTGATGCAGATGATGATGGGGATGGCGTATTAACTAAAGATGAGTATGATATGGATGGTGACGGAGTGGCTGATGATACTGATGGTGATGGAATACCTGATTATTTAGATAATGAATAGTCTATTTTCTCTTTAAAACCTTATTACATTTTTCAATAATCGATTCTGTTGACAGTCCATACTTTTTCATTAAATCAGATGGTTTTCCAGATTCTCCAAATTCATCATTTACGCCAACAAATTCCATAGGTACTAATTTGTTTCTAACAATTAATGATGCAATAGATTCTCCCAGTCCACCTATAGTATTATGTTCCTCTGCACATACAACACAGCCTGTTTTGTCTAAAGATTTTAATATGATCTCTTCATCTAACGGTTTAATAGTATGAATATTGATAACTTCTGACGAAATCCCTTTCTTTTTTAAAAAATCTGCAGACTCAATTGCGTGCCAAACAAGATGGCCAGTACATATAATTGTGACTTCATTGCCTTCAACAAGTTTAATTCCTTTACCAATTTCAAATTTTTGATTTTCGGGTATAAAATTTGGTACTTTTGGTCTTCCAAATCGAAGGTAAACAGGGCCATGATATTTAGATATTTCAATTGTTGCTGCTTTTGTTTGATTAAAATCACATGGGTTTATTACAACCATTCCTGGAAGCATTTTCATCAACCCAATATCTTCTAATATTTGGTGTGTTGCACCATCCTCACCTAATGTTATACCTGCATGAGATGCACATATCTTAACATTTTTATCGGAGTATGCAACAGATTGTCTAATTTGATCATAAACCCTTCCTGTCGAGAAATTAGCAAAGGTACCAGTATATGGAATTTTTTCACCAATTGTCATCCCTGCCGCGATTCCAATCATATTTGCTTCTGCTATACCAATTTGAAAAAATCTTTCAGGAAATTTATTTTTAAAATCATTCATTTTCAGTGAACCTGTCAAATCAGCACACAAAGCAACAATATTTTTATTTTTGGATGCTGCCTCAACTAAACCAACTCCAAATCCAGATCTTGTATCATTATTTCCGAAATTTTTAAATCCAAACATTTAATAATCATTTAGTGTTTCTGGATTTTGATCCAAAGCAATCTCCAGTTCCTCGTCATTGGGAGCAACCCCATGCCACTTGTGGGTCCCCATCATATAATCCACTCCATTACCCATAATAGTTTTCATAATTATAACAACAGGTTTACCATTAAAACAATTTTCTTTTGCTGTTTGTATGGCTTTTCTAACATCATCTAAATTATTTCCATCATCCAAATTAATAGTAAACCAACCAAAACTTTGAAATTTTGATTCAATATTACCTAAGTCTAAAACGTCTTTTAAGTCACCATCGATTTGTTTATTATTGTTATCTATAGTACATATCAAATTATCAACTTTATTTGCAGCTGCATACATTATGGCTTCCCAATTTTGTCCTTCTTGCAATTCGCCATCACCATGTAAGCTGTATACTATATTTTTATCTCTATTCATTTTTTTCGACAGAGCAGCACCAATAGCCACAGATAGGCCTTGCCCTAAAGAACCACTGGCAATTCTTACTCCAGGAAGTCCTTCGTGCGTTGTCGGATGGCCCTGAAGCCTAGAGTTTATTTTTCTAAAAGTTGATAATTCTTCTACAGGAAAGTATCCGGCTCTTGCTAATACACTGTAAAATACTGGGGAAATATGACCATTTGATAAGAAAAAAAGGTCCTCATCATAACCATTCATATTGAACTTTTTTTTTCTTTTCATAATATCAAAAAATAAAACAACAAAAAACTCTGTACATCCTAGTGATCCACCTGGGTGTCCAGAATTATTGGCATGAACCATTCTTACAATATCCCTTCTTACTTGAAAAACTAACTTTTGAATACCAGTCATGAAATGAAATTATTGATTTATAATTTAATAAATGTAAATCTTAATCAAACTTATTAACTTTTGTGATATTATATATTAATATATTTGAAAAGTGCATTTCAAAATTATAAAAAAAGATATAAAAACCAGAGCAAGAATTGGTGAAATCACACTCAATGGTAGAAAATTTGAAACACCAATTTTTATGCCCGTTGCTACTTCAGCTGCTATAAAAGGTTTGCATACTAAAGATTTAGTTGAGTCATCCAATGCTGAAATAATATTGGCAAATACATATCACCTTTACTTACGACCAGGTGATCAAATAATAAAAAATTCTGGAGGAATTCATGATTTTATGTCATGGGATAAACTTGTTTTAACAGATAGTGGTGGGTATCAAGTTTACTCACTCTCAAATAATAGAAAAATCAAGGAGGATGGAGTGAAATTTAAGTCACATATTGATGGATCTTACCATTTTTTTAGCCCGGAGAAAGCAATCCAGATCCAAAAGAATATTGGTGCTGATATAATTATGGCTTTTGATGAATGTACACCATACCCTTGCACAAAAGATTATGCTAGAAAATCAATGAATCTAACACACAGGTGGCTAAAAAGATGTATTAGCGAATTTGAAAATATAGAAAAGAATAGATCAAAAGAGCAGTTTTTATTTCCTATTGTTCAGGGTAGCATTTACGGAGATTTAAGAAGCGAGTCTGCAGAATTTATTTCATCAATGGATTTGTCTGGAAATGCAATTGGTGGTCTTTCCGTTGGTGAGCCTCACGATTTAATGTATGAAATGTGTGAAATAGTTTGTGATAAACTTCCTGAATATAAACCAAGATATTTGATGGGGGTAGGGACACCAACTAATATTTTAGAAAATATATCTTTAGGGGTGGATATGTTTGATTGTGTAATGCCTACTAGGAATGCAAGAAATGGTATGCTTTTTACATCCGAAGGGAAAATTAATATTAAAAATGAAAAATGGAAAAAAGATTTTTCTCAAATAGACCCAAATGGATCAACCTTCGTGGATAGCAAATATTCAAAAGCATATTTAAGACACCTTTTTTCAATTAATGAAAATTTAGGAAAACAAATTGCAACAATTCATAACTTAGGTTTTTACAGTTGGATTATAAAAAAAACAAAAGAGAAAATTTTAGAAGGTAATTTTGAAAATTGGAAAAAATCAATGGTTAAAAAATTAGACAATAAATTATAATGAGGATACTTGATAGATATATAATTAAGCAATTTATTTTGTCATTTCTATTTATGTTTCTTCTCTTTATTCCAATCGGGATTTTAGTTGATGTATCGGAGAAAATTGATAAGTACAAAGAGCATGATTTGGGTTTTTATGAAGTTTTCAATTACTATTTAGATTTCATTTGGTATTATGGGTATTTTTTATTTCCAATTTTTGTTTTTTTGGCTGTAATTTGGTTTACATCTAAATTATCATCTAATTCAGAAGTAATAGCAATTTTAAGTTCTGGAGTTTCTTTAAAGAGATATTTACAACCCTTTATTGTTACATCGATTTTTATTGCGCTCATTTCAGTTTTTTCAGGAATGTTTATTATACCAGAAAAAAATAAAAGCTTTACGATTTTTCAGAACAAGTATTTAAGTAAAAAAAATAAAAACAATGCTCTTCAAGCTGTTTACAAACAAATATCTGATAATGAATACCTTTATGTAAGTTCATACAATAAAACTAGAAATCAGGCTTATAATTTTTCGATTGAAAAGTTCAATGGTAACGAATTACAAGAAAAAATTCTTGCTAGAAATATCAGATGGATTGAAAAAGATAGTCTATTTAGACTAACAGATTACTTCAAAAGGACCTTCAAAGATAAATCTGAAAAAATTGAAAGTAAAAGGATCTTTGACACAATTATGAACTTAACTATGTCAGACTTTGAGATTGTAAATTACCAAGCCAAAACATTAAATTTTTTTGAATTAAATAGATTTATTAAAAGTGAGAAAAAAAGTGGCTCTCCATTACTATACAGTCACATATTAGAGAAAAATAAAAGGTTTACAATTCCTATTTCTGTAATAATATTGACAGTATTGGCTGTAGCAGTATCATCCTTTAAAAAAAGAGGTGGTATTGGTTCAAATTTAGCATTTGGAATTACACTTGCTTTTATTTTTATTTTTTTTGATAAGTTCTTTTCAGTTTTAGTGACTGAATCAAATTTAAACCCTCATCTTGGAGCATGGTTACCAAATTTAATTTTTGCATTTGTCACTGCATATATTGTTAAATTATCACTAAAATAAAGTTTCTTAATGTATATTTATCCCATGGATTATCTTGATTTTGAATTGCCTTTGAAAGAGTTGAATGATCAGTTGGAAAATTGTAAAAAATTAGGATTAGAGGGAAATATTGATGTAAAAGATACACTGAAAGAAATAAAATCAAAACTTGTAATAAAAAAGAAAGAAATTTACGGATCATTGACACCTTGGCAAAGAGTTCAGTTATCTAGACATCCATCAAGGCCTTACACACTTGATTATTTAGCTAACATGACAAATAATAATTTTTTAGAATTACATGGAGATAGAAATATTGCTGATGATAAGGCAATGGTTGGTGGTCTTGGAAAATTAGATAATCAAACCTTTATGTTCATTGGTCAACAAAAAGGAAATAATATTAAAAGTAGACAGTATAGAAATTTTGGAATGGCCAATCCAGAAGGTTATAGAAAGGCAATGAGATTGATGAAGTTAGCTGAAAAATTTTCATTACCGATAGTAACCCTGATTGATACCCCTGGTGCTTACCCTGGCATTGAGGCTGAAGAAAAAGGACAAGCAGAGGCAATAGCAAGAAATTTGTACGAAATGTTTAAAATAAAGACCCAAATCATTGTTGTTGTTATTGGTGAAGGTGCATCTGGTGGTGCTTTAGGAATAGGGGTTGGTGATAAAATAATGATGTTGGAAAATACTTGGTATTCTGTTATCTCTCCAGAATCTTGCTCATCTATTTTATGGAGAAGTTGGGATCATAAAGAGCAGGCAGCAGAGGCATTAAAGTTAACTCCCGATGATATGAAAAAAAATAAGTTAATTGATAAAATCGTAAAAGAACCAATTGGTGGTGCACATCAGAATCCTGAAAAAATCTATATTTCTTTAAAAAAAGAAATAATTAGTACATACAGAGACCTAAAAAAACGAAGCATTTCTTCATTATTAAAGAATAGAATGTCAAGGTTTACTCAAATTGGAGTATTCAGTGAATAATTTTCTGTTATCAACAATTTGCCAATAATTATTAACAAATACTGTTTGTTTGTTTTAGCTTAAATTTTAAGTTATCATTTTTAATTTCTCTATGTTAGTAAAGTGAAAAGAGTTTCAAATATCAATGTCGATCAGTATGGTGAAAAGGCTTCTGTTTTTTCTTTACAGAAAGGCAAGCTACCACCACAGGCAGTGGATCTAGAAGAAGTTGTTTTGGGGGCTATGATGATTGATAAAAAAGGTGTGGACGAGGTAATTGATATATTACAACCAGAGGCCTTTTATAAAGAAAGTCACCAATTAATCTTCAATGCTATTATCAGTCTATTTGAAAAACAAGAGCCTATTGATATAAAGACTGTTTCTTTCCAGTTAAAAAAAGATGGAAATTTAAACTCAGTAGGAGGAGACTACTATCTAATCGAATTATCACAAAAGGTATCATCATCAGCCCATATAGAGTTTCATTCTAGAATTATTTTGCAAAAATTTATCCAAAGAAAGCTTATTTCTATTTCAAACGATATTATTGAAGAATCATATGATGAAACATCTGATGTTTTTGATTTATTGGATAAAGCTGAATCTAAAATTTATGATATTTCCCAACGAAATTTGAAAAAAAATACTCAATCTGCAGAAGATTTAGTGTTAGCAGCAAAGAAAAAAATTGAAGAAATTTCTAAAAAAGAGGGCTTAAGTGGCATAGCTTCTGGATTTGGAGAAATTGATAGACTAACATCAGGTTGGCAGCCAAGTGATTTAATTATTGTTGCAGCTAGACCAGGTATGGGTAAAACTGCATTTACATTATCAATGGCAAGAAATATCTCAGTTGAAAACAATATGCCTGTAGCCTTTTTCTCTTTAGAAATGTCTGCAATTCAGTTAATAACGCGATTAATATCTTCTGAAACTGGTCTTAATTCAGAAAAACTAAGAACTGGTAAATTAGAAAAGTTTGAGTGGGAATTATTAAATGTAAAAGTTACAAATCTCGAGAACGCTCCATTGTATATAGATGATACTCCATCATTATCAATTTTTGAATTGAGAGCAAAAGCTAGAAGGTTATCTTCTCAGTTCGGTATTAAACTTATTGTTGTGGATTATCTACAACTTATGACTTTAGGATCCAGTCAGAAATCTGGTAATAGAGAGCAAGAAATTTCTACAATTTCAAGAAATTTAAAGGCTTTGGCTAAAGAACTTGATATTCCAATTATTGCTCTCTCACAGTTGTCACGTGCTGTTGAATTAAGGGGTGGTACCAAAAGACCTATATTATCTGATTTAAGAGAATCAGGTGCCATTGAACAGGATGCTGATATCGTTTCTTTCTTATATCGTCCTGAATATTATAAAATTGATGAATGGGATGATGAGGAACGGTCACCAGCGCTTGGCCAAGCAGAATTCATAGTTGCAAAACACAGAAATGGTGGTCTCAGTTCAATAAAGCTTAAATTTATTAACTCACTTGGAAAATTTGAAAACTTATCTTCTTTTGAAAATCCTTTTGAATATCAATCTAAAATTAATACTGATAAAAAAGTAAATCCTGATCAAGCCTTTGAAAGTGGATCATACAGATCAGAGGAGGAGGATGACTTATTTTAAGCTTTTAACTAATTTGGAAAAATTTTCAGAATCATTCATTGCCATATCAGCAAGAACTTTTCTGTTAAGATCTATTTTATTTTCCTTTAATTTATGCATTAATTCAGAGTAAGATAGTCCGTTTTGTCTTGCAGCCGCATTAATCCTTAAAATCCATAATGCTCTAAAGCTTCTTTTTTTGTTTCTTCTGTCTCTGTAGGCATAGGATAAGCCTTTCTCGACAGCATTTTTTGCAACTGTATAAACATTTTTTCTTCTTCCAAAGTATCCTTTAGCTTCTTTAAGAATTTTTTTTCTTTTTTTTCTGGATGCAACTGAGTTTACCGATCTTGCCATAATTTATTTTTTAACTGAGGTGTTTTGATAAAACTTATACCTTTTGTTTGGTTAAACTATTTACTATTTAAGCCTGAGTTGTTTTTTTATGCTGTTTAAATCACTATCGCTAACTAAACCATCGTGAGTAAGTTTTAATTTCCTCTTTTTTGATTTCTTTGTTAAAATATGATTTTTGAATGCATGTTTCCTTTTAATCTTGCCAGTTCCGGTTACTTTGAACCTCTTTTTGGCACTAGATTTGGTTTTCATCTTACTCATTGACTATTTTTTTACTTTTTTTGGGCTCACAAACATAATCATTTTTTTTCCTTCTAGCACAGGTAATTGTTCAACTTTTCCATACTCCTCTAACTCTTGGGCTAATTTTAGTAATAAAATTTGCCCTTGTTCCTTGAAGATGATTGATCTACCCTTAAAAAAAACAAATGCTTTAAGTTTTGCACCATCTTCAAGAAATTTTATAGCATGTTTTTTCTTAAATTCATAATCATGAATATCTGTTTGCGGACCAAATCTTATTTCTTTAACAATAACCTTTTGAGTCTTTGCTTTTAGATACTTCTCCCTCTTCCTTTGATCATACAAGAATTTTTTGTAATCTAAAGCTTTACATACAGGGGGGACTGCTTTTGGAGAAATTTCTACTAAGTCAGTTTCAAGATTTTTGGCGATTGATAAGGCTTCGTTTATAGAATAAACCCCAATATCAACATTGTCTCCAACCAGTCTAACCTCTTTAGATGTAATCTCACTATTAATTTTGTGAGGATTTTTTTTGATTATTCTACCGGGTCTTCTCCCTCTTTTTCTTCTTAGTGCTATGGCTATTAGTTTAGGTTAGTTTTATGTGATTTTTTCACTATGCTTGAAATATAATCTGAAAGATTGTCAAGCTTTATACCACCAACAATATTCCCTCCTCTTAACCTGATTGTAACTTCAGAATTTTCAATTTCTTTATCTCCAATTATACCCATTATGTGAGTTTTTTTCTTTTCTGCCTCTAAAATTTTCTTTCCTACAGTTTCATTCCTAAAATCGACAGATGCGCGAATTTCGTCTTTTTCTAATAAATTCAAAACTTTTTGGGTGTAATTTTGATGTTTTTCACCGACTGCTATTAATAAAATTTGATTAGTTGCTAACCAAAGTGGAAACACACCAGCTGTGTGTTCAATCAGTATTGCTATAAATCTTTCCAGGCTACCAAAAGGTGCTCTATGAATCATAACCGGTCTTTCATTTTGATTGTTTTTATTCTTAAAACTAAGATCAAATCTTTCTGGTAAATTGTAATCAACTTGAATAGTTCCTAACTGCCATTCTCTGTTAAGTGCATCTTTTACCATAAAGTCAAGTTTTGGACCATAAAATGCTGCTTCACCATATTCAGTTCTATAATCAAGATTTCTTGATTTAGTAGCTTCTAGAATAGCATTTTCAGCAAGATTCCAAACTTCATCAGAACCAATATATTTGTCCATATTTTTATTATCTCTAAGAGATATTTGAGCCGTAAAATCTTTAAATCCAAGAGACTTAAACACATACAAAACAAGGTCAATCACTTTTATAAATTCGTCTAAAAGTTGATCTTGAGTACAGAAAATATGAGCATCATCCTGTGTGAAACCTCTTACTCTTGTAAGTCCATGTAATTCACCACTTTGTTCATAGCGGTATACTGTACCAAACTCAGCATACCTGACAGGTAAATCTCTGTAACTCCATTTTCTAGAGTTAAATATTTCACAATGATGAGGACAATTCATAGGTTTAAGTAAAAATTCTTCATCTTCTTTTGGTGTTTTTATTGGTGAAAATGTACTTTCACCATATTTATCATAGTGTCCAGATTGTTCGTAAAGTTTTCTATTGCCTATATGTGGTGTTATAACCATATCATATCCAGCTTTTTTTTGTGCAGTTTTTAAAAAATCCTCCAGCCTTGATCTAAGTTCTGTACCCTCAGGAAGCCATAGAGGAAGACCCAAACCTACATTTTCTGAAAAAGTAAATAAGCCCAATTGTTTTCCTAAAACTCTATGATCTCTTTTTTTTGCCTCCTCAATTAATTCAATATATTCTTTAAGTAATTTTTCTTTCGGAAAGCTTATCCCGTATATTCTTGTTAATTGTTTATTATTTTCATCACCTCTCCAATATGCACCAGCGATATTTAATAATTTTACACTTTTAATAAATTTTGTCGAGGGAATATGACCACCTTTACATAAATCAGTAAAGTCAGCATGATCACAAAAGGTTATTTTTTCACCATCAAGCCCTTGAATTAATTCACACTTATACTTGTTTTGCTGTCCTTTATAATATTCTAAAGCTTCTATATTTGAAACTTCTCTCATTTTGAAAAAATGATCTTTCCTTGCTTCTTCAATCATCTTAGTTTCAATCTTTGTAAAATCATTTTCTGAGAAGGTTGAGTTTTGAAAATCTACATCATAATAAAAACCATTTTCAATTGCAGGACCAATAGTCAGTTTTGAGTCAGGGTATAAATTTAGAATTACTTGGGCTAGGAGGTGTGCAGTTGAGTGCCAAAATGCCATTTTACCCTCTTGATCTTCCCATTTAAAAAACTTTATGTTACCATCTTTAAAAAGTTGTGTTCTTACTTCAACAATTTCCCCATTGTATTCTACGCTTAAAATTTCTCTTGCAAGTGCTGGACTAATTTTTTCAGCAATTTCATATGGTGTTATTCCATCATAATACTTTATTTCGTTGCCATCTGGGAACCTTACTTTAATCATTCCTTAAATTATTATTTTCATCCTCAATTAAGCTTTTTACAATTTTCATTATTCCTGTATAGAGTAAATATACTGCCATTAAGCAAAAAATCGTACCTAAAATTAAAACAAAATAATAAAATTCATGATCCTTATTTTTGAAGGCTGAAAAAACAACTGTTGGACCCAAAAACATCAAAAAAAGACAACTGATAAGCCGATTAAAACCTTTAGATATATTATTTTTTTTCAAATTTTATTAAAATTACTTCTCATCAAAAGGACTAGACCAATAATCATAAATGGAATACTTAACCATTGGCCAGTGGAAAGTATACCGAGGTAGTTTTCAAGCCCACCCTGGCTTTCTTTAACATATTCAACGATAAACCTTACTCCAAATAAAAACATCAGAAAAAAGCCGAAAAAGAATCCCTTTTTTTCAACTAATTTTGTTTTTTGGTAAAGTGTATACAGAATAATAAAGAGAATCAAATATCCAAAGGATTCATAAAGCTGTGCAGGATGCCGAGGTAAATTTTCTGATCTATTTAGAAAAATTACACCAAATTCAGAACCTGTATAATTTCCCACAATTTCAGAATTGAAAAAATTACCAATTCTAACTAACATACCTCCTAAAGCAACAACAATAACCAACCTATCAAAAATCCATAATACAGACTCATATTTATATTTTATTTTATATATCACTATTGACAAAATAATACCTATTGTTGCACCGTGACTTGATAATCCTCTATAACCAACAAAATTCCAGCCATTTTCATCAATCTTTATGGGTAAAAAAATCTCTAATAGATTATTCTGGAAATAGTTCCAATTGTAAAAAAAAACTTCACCAAGTCTCGCTCCGATTAGAGTTCCAAGAACCATATGTACAAGAAATGGGTCAAGAAGCTTGAGATCTTTTTTTTCTTTAACATAGATTTTTTCCATTAGTTTATAACCAAAGAAAAAAGCAAGTAAAAACATTAAACTATACCAATATATTGTTATTGGTCCAATGCTAACTAGGGATTCACTTAGATCATGTTTAAAAATTAATTTGTCCATATACTCAAATATAGTTTATTAAGGGACAGGATCGCAGCCACAACTTTTATTCCAAGGATTACACTTTAAAATTCTAATAATACTTAAAAAAGACCCCTTAATTGGCCCATATTTGCTTAGGGCTTTGATTGCGTAATTTGAGCAGGTTGGAGAGAACCTACAATTAGAGCCTAAATATGGTGAAATTAGTATTTGGTAAAACCTTATTAGTTTGATCAGAGGAAAAACCAAAAACCTATTCATTTAATTATCTTCAACTTTAATTCCAAGTGAATTTAATTTATCCCTTATTAGATCAGAAATTTGATAGTTTTTTATCTTTCTACTAAAATCTCTAATATCAATTAATGCCTCAACAAGTTTATCTTTACTTAGATCTTTTCTTTCAATATTTTTATGATTTGAAAAGCCAAGAATATCAAAGAGAAAAACCTTCATATAATTCCTTAAATTATCAATTCCTTTCTTTGAAATAAATTCTTTTTCTTTTTTTATATCATCAATAAGTTTTGATAACTCAAACAAATGAGAAATTAATTTTGGTGAATTAAAATCATCCAACATAGAATCATAACATTTGTCAATTATAGATTCATATTTATCGCTGTCATTTTCTGAGGGTTTTAAAATATCAATATCATAAAAACTTTGCATTAATTTATTGTACCCTTTTTCAGAGGCTAGTAAAGATTCATTTGATAAATCTAACGTGTTTCTATAATGAGCCTGATACATTAAAAATTTAACCACCATAGGATCATACCCTTTTTCAATCATATCACTTTTTCCAGAAAAGAGATTTTCAGGAAGTATAAAGTTTTCAGTAGACTTGGACATTTTTCTTCCATTCAAGGTTAACATGTTTGTATGAACCCAGTAATTTGCTGGATTTTCGTTGTATACAGCTTCAGATTGTGCTATTTCACAATCATGGTGCGGAAACTTTAAATCCATTCCTCCTCCATGTATATCAAATTTTTTACCCAAATATTTATGACTCATAGCTGAGCACTCAATATGCCAACCAGGAAAGCCATAACCCCAAGGAGATTTCCATTTCATAATATGAGATGAACTTGCTTTTTTCCAAAGAGCAAAATCTTGAGGATTCTTTTTTTCATCTGATCCAAAAAGCTCACGGGATTCATTGATAATATCATCCAAATTTCTGTTACTTAACTTTCCATACTTATATTTTTTTGTGAAGTTCAATAAATCAAAATACACAGATCCATTTTTTTCATATGCATAACCGTTATCTATTATCATTTCAATCATTTCAATTTGTTCAATTATGTGTCCAGTAGCTGTAGGTTCAATGTTGGGAGATAATAAATTAAATTTAAGCAGTACTTCTCTAAAGTCATTAGTATACTTTTGAACAACCTCCATAGGTTCAAGTTTTTCGATCTTTGCTCTCTTAAGAATTTTATCCTCATCCTCACTCTCCTCCAGATGCCCCACGTCAGTTATATTCCTAACATATCTAACATCATGACCGATATGTTTTAGAAACCTTACTATTAAATCAAATGAAATGAATGTTCTGCAATTTCCAAGGTGAACTTTGTTGTATACAGTCGGTCCACATACATAAATTCCAACTTTTGATGGGTTTATGGTTTTAAAATCTTCTTTTTTTGATGATAAAGAGTTATATATTTTTAAACTTTTATTAGAGATTGACATCCACTTTAACTATCGTTACGAATATAATCTAAAAATTCTCTTTTTATTAGTTTGTCTTTGAATTTTCCTCCAAACTCACCTGTAACTGTGCTGCAATCTATATGTCTAATTCCTCTTGAGTTTACACACATGTGTTTAGCATCAATAACACATGCAACATCTTCAGTGTTTAAAAACTCTTGTAACTTTCTAACAACTTGAATGTTTAATCTTTCTTGGACTTGAGGTCTTCTTGCATAATAGTCAACAATTCTATTCATTTTCGAAAGTCCTATTACGTTTCCGTTAGAAAAGTAAGCAACATGTGCTTTTCCATAGATTGGTAATAAATGATGTTCGCAAGTTGAGAAGACTGTAATATTCTTTTCAACCAACATCTCCTCGTACTTGTATTTATTATCAAATGTTGATCCTTTAGGCAAGTTTTTTGGGTTTAGACCACCAAATAGTTCTTTCACGTAAGCCTTTGCTACTCTTAGAGGAGTTCCTTTGAGACTATCATCTGTCATATCCATTCCAAGAGTATGAAGAATTTCACCGACATTCTTTTGAATTATATTAATTTTTTCATCATCACTTAGTTGAAAAGCATCTTCGCGCAGTGGAGTTTCAATTAAGTAATTTTTATGATCTGAATCAATTAATTCTAGATCTTCAAGAAATTTATTGTATTTCATATTATTATTAAGTTTGCAAAGATAAAAAATTGATTTAGAAGATAATATTATAAGTTAGAGTTGTTCTAAAATTATTGTTTTCGATTGAAGCTTTTTCTATGAATCCAGTATCAAATAACTGATAATTGTATTTTTTATTAATCATCTGCAATCCTAAATCAAGAGTTGAGGATTCGAAATCATAACCTAAACCAAATGACTTGGAGGATAAGTAATCACCAGATATTTTGTAAGGACTTTTTAGTTTTTTAATACCTGCTCTAATACTAAAACTCTTTAGACGAAGTTCTGACCCAATTGAGTAATCTAAGGTGTTTTTTAAATTATCATTTATACTACTATTTAAAATCCTGTAAGAATCACCAAAATCACTTTTGAAATTACCATTTTGATAGTTGTTCGATTGTATATCAATACTAACTATAAACATGTTTGCAAAAATATTACTTGCACTAAATATAACTTTTGATGGAGATTTAAACTTGTATTCATAAATGTTTGTTATATCAGGGTCAACTATATCAACATATTCATTTCCATTTAGATCAATTGAATTTGTTTCTAATGATTGTGCCAGTTCTTCTTCAAGATTAAAACTTGTAGGTGAATTATAACTTATACCCAATCTAAATGATTGGAGTTTGTAAATCATTCCTACTTGAAATGAAAAACCTTTTCCTCGTGTTATTAGTTCGTTACGAAAGTCGATCAATGTTATTGCAGAGTCATTGTCAAAGTTGTCCTCTGTATGCCTAAAACTTTTTTTACTATATAGCTCATATATGTTGAAGTTCATTCCCAAGTAAATATTTTCACCATATTGAGCTGATAAATTTATAGTTGATTTATTTTTAGTTCCTTTACTGTAATATGAATTATAAATATCAAGACCGTCATTGTATTTGGCAATTGAATAAAATAAGTTGTTTTGATTGTCGTAATCCAAGAGATATGATTGAAACCCTAGGAAAGCTTGTTGTGAGGAGTATCCATAGTTTTGTCCAAGCCATCTGTAAACTCCATTAACAGTTTCATTAGATCCAACAGAAATGTCATTTACGTTATAACCAATTGAATTATTAATAAAGAATTGATCAACAGATATATTAGATCTTCCGGATATTTGTTGATCAAAATTGTAATCGTTCGTATTTTGATTATTTACACCAAAAGAAAATTTTTTAAACTTACCCTCACCATAATTCTTGAAGACATATACTATACCGCCTTGAAAATTAAAATAATTTGAACTTGCAGAATTAGAACTGTTAGAAAAACTTGACTTAATATCTTTACTGTCAGTATTTAATGAAAACCCCATTCTTGATAACTCGAAAACACTACTAGATGAAGGATTGATTGAAATTGCAGATAAGTTTCCACCAAGTGATCCAAATGCTCCGCTCATGGCGGAAAATCTAGCGTTTCCGTTATCATTTTCAAATGTCAAAGAAATCGCATCGTCAATGTTTTGACAGTTTATGAATACACAAAAAAATAACAAAAAAATTCTGTAAAACATGTTTAATATCTAATCCCACCAGATCTAGACGAGCTTGATGAAGATCTCCCACTATTTGTAGAAACCCTACCTGACGAAGATGAACTGTAATTGAATGATCTTCCGCCCATTGAGGAAGAAGAACTTGAACTTCTTGAGGATGATGATGGATTTACCCAATTAGAACTTGAACTTGATCTGGATGATGCATTTCTAGATAAATTTGAATTACCATTTCTTCCACTTAACCCCCATGAGGATCTAGGGTTCGAATATGGATCATTGTAGTATCTTTTAGAAGTGGAGAGGGTAGATGAGCTTTTACTGCTTTGATTTGATATAACTCCTTTATTGATATAATTTCTCAAGTTTCTTGACCCATTCATATTTGATGATCGAGGATCAAGATATGTTCTTGCATTTGAATTTGAACTAGAACCAGAATCTCCTATATTGTTTATAACTTCTCTTGTTTTATTGTAGTTTCTAACTCTCTCACTATCTGTATCTGGATCATTGGAAGTACTACTGCGCCCGTTAGAGTAGACAACTACGTTGGATGAGCTGCCCCTTCTGCCACGGTTGTAAGAAACATTCGTATTATTTCTATAATTATCGTGGATATCATATCCATATAGATTGTTATACAAACCTCTGCGTCCCCACCTCCAGTAAGGGCTGTAATATGGAGAATAATAACCGAAACTCATGTAAGGATACCAACCTCCATATGAATATCGAAAAAAATAAGGATTTACAGCAAAAGGGTAGTGGTATCTGTAAAATGGGTCATAATATGAAAAATATGCACTGTAAAAACGGCTTCTGTAATTAAATCCTCTATAGTCAAGTACGTAATCAACACTTGATGGTATATCGCCCCAGCTCGGGTTATTATCTGAATAAACTATATCATCAGAACTCATGAGATAAGAATCAAAATTTAATGAATCACTTTCCAATAAATTGAGATTATACTTACTTGACTCATCGCTAAAATAATTTTTAAAATAATTAGATTTAGGCTTGAGGGTTTCTTTACTAGACTCATTTCTAGCATATATACCATCAGAGGAAACTAAAGATGATGAGTCAAATGATCCACATGATACTAAAACGATTAAAATAAATATTACTGATAAATATTTAAAATTTATATATAATTTTTTATTTTTCAAGGGTAGGTTTGAATTATATTTACATAAATATAAGTACAAATTTTATGCCACGAAAATATGTCTAAAAAATTAACAAAAAGAAGCGAAGATTATTCAAAATGGTATAATGAAATTGTTTCAATGGCAGAACTTGCAGAAATATCTGCAGTCAGAGGTTGCATGGTTATAAAACCATATGGATATGCTATCTGGGAAAAAATCCAAAACGAATTAGATACAAGATTTAAGGACACAGGTCATGAAAACGCTTATTTCCCTCTTTTTGTTCCTAAAAGTCTGTTTGAAGCAGAGGAAAAGAACGCGGAAGGTTTTGCTAAAGAATGTGCAGTTGTTACTCATTACAGACTAAAAAATGATCCAAAAAAAAAGGGGAAGTTAATGGTTGACGAAGAATCTAAGCTGGAGGAAGAATTGATTGTAAGACCAACAAGCGAAGCTATAATCTGGAATACCTATAAAAATTGGATTCAGTCATACAGAGATCTTCCCATAAAAATTAATCAGTGGGCAAATGTGGTTCGATGGGAGATGAGAACTCGTCTTTTTTTAAGGACCGCTGAGTTTTTATGGCAGGAAGGCCATACTGCTCACTCCACAAAAGAAGAAGCCGTTCAAGAAACCAAACTAATAAACAATTTATATAAATCTTTTGTTGAAGATTTTATGTCTATTTCAGTAATCACTGGAACTAAATCCGAATCCGAGAAATTTGCTGGTGCTGAAGAAACATATTGTATAGAAGCTTTAATGCAAGATGGAAAGGCATTGCAAGCAGGTACATCACATTTTTTAGGACAAAATTTTGCAAAAGCATTCGATGTGAAATTTTCTAATGATGAAGGTAATTTGGATTATGTGTGGGCATCATCCTGGGGTGTTTCGACAAGATTAATGGGAGCATTAATTATGTCCCATGGGGATGATAATGGTCTTGTCCTTCCTCCAAAGTTGTCGCCATATCAAGTGATTATTGTTCCTGTTTTTAAAAATTCTAATGAACTAAATTTAATAAACGATTATTTAAATAATTTAAAAAATCAGTTTAAAAAGCTAGGAATTGATTACAAAATAGATGAAAGAGATAATATTACACCGGGAAAGAAATTTAATGAATATGAAATTAAAGGTGTTCCAGTGAGATTATGTGTTGGACGAAGAGATATTGAAAATAAAACCATTGAATTATTTAGAAGAGATGAAATGAAAAAGTCATTAATTTCAATTGATGAAGCTCCTAATAACATCAATAAATTATTGTTAGAAATTCAAGAAAATCTATTAAAAAAATCTAAACTTTTTCTTAAGAATAATACAAAAATCGCAAATAATTATACTGATTTTAAATCCATGATACAATCGGGTGGATTTGTTTTAGCCCACTGGGACGGTTCTGAGGTAACTGAACAAAAAATTAAAAAGGAAACCAAAGCAACAATAAGGTGTATTGATGATTCATTTGTTGATGAAGGAATGTGTATAATATCCGGTAGAAAATCAAAACAACTAGTTTATTTTGCAAAAGCCTATTAATTTAAGTTATAAATTTTTGCTTGTTTATCATCTTTATATAAATTTGCACGGTAAATTTTGGCCCGTTCGTCTATCGGCTAGGACGCCAGGTTTTCATCCTGGTAAGAGGGGTTCGATTCCCCTACGGGCTACTTTTAAATTAGAATATGGCAAATCATAAATCAGCAATAAAGAGAATAAGACAAACAGAAACCGCTAGGCTAAGAAATAAACTTCAACATAAAACTGCTAGAAACGCAATTAAGAAGTTAAAAGAGTCTTCTAAAAAAGATGCAAAAAAAATACTTCCTAGTGTTTTATCAATGCTTGATAAATTAGTTAAGAATAATATTATTCATAAAAATAAATCTGCAAATCTTAAATCTCAAATGTCAAAACACGTTAATAAACTGTAGTTAGGAATTCATAGAAATTAGAAATTCCTCATTGTTTAATGTTTTTTTGATTTTATCACTTATAAACTCCATTGCCTCAACAGGGTTCATATCTGCAAGGTATTTTCTCATAATCCACATTCTTTGAATAGTGTTTTCATCTAGTAATAGGTCATCTCTTCGAGTACTAGATGAGACAAGATCAATTGCAGGAAATATTCTTCTATTTGAGATTCTTCTATCAAGTTGCAGCTCCATATTTCCAGTTCCTTTAAATTCTTCAAAAATCACTTCGTCCATTTTTGATCCCGTTTCAGTAAGTGCGGTGGCAATAATTGAGAGTGATCCTCCTCCCTCAATATTTCTTGCTGCCCCAAAAAATCTTTTTGGTTTATGAAGAGCATTAGCATCAACTCCACCACTCAATATTTTTCCAGATGCAGGTTGAACAGTATTGTAAGCTCTTGCTAGCCTTGTTATAGAATCCAATAGTATAACAACGTCATGACCACATTCAACTAATCTTTTGGCTTTTGACAAAACAATATTAGCAACTCTAACATGTCTGTCAGCAGGTTCATCAAATGTAGAAGCAACAACCTCTCCCTTAACGTTTCTTTGCATGTCAGTTACCTCTTCAGGCCTTTCATCGATAAGAAGAATAATTTGATAGACCTCTGGGTGATTAGCTGCAATTGCATTTGCAACATCCTTTAGAAGCATTGTCTTACCTGTTTTGGGTTGCGAAACAATCATTCCCCTTTGACCTTTACCAATTGGACAAAAAATATCCATTATGCGAGTTGAAATACTACTTGATTTATCAGCAAGATTAAACTTTTCATCAGGAAACAAAGGTGTTAAATGTTGAAAAGAGACTCTATCTCTAACTACTTTAGGGTCTAAACCATTGATTTTACTAACCTTAATCAGCGGGAAATATTTTTCTCCGTCTTTGGGAGGCCTAACTTGACCAAGTACGGTATCACCAGTTTTTAATCCAAAAAGTCTTACTTGTGATTGAGACACATAAATATCATCAGGCGAACTTAAGTAATTATAATCTGAAGATCTTAAAAATCCATAACCCTCTTGCATAATGTCTAACACTCCCTCTGATTCAATTATCCCATCAAACTCAAAGTCAGGTGCTTTATATCTGTTACGATTATCTTTGTTGTGACTTTTCTCTTCCACCTTTATTGGTTGTTTTTTTTCTCTATCATTTTTTTTTGTTTTGTCTAAATGATTATCAATAATTTTTTCAATTATTTCATTTTTTTTTCCAGATGAATCTATACCGAGTTTATTAGCAATTTCGATAATTTCTGAAATCTTTTTTTTGGTTAAATCTTTTAATTCTAACATAATTTGGTAAAAATTGAAGTAAGTATTCTCTCGAGGTTTTTGAGAACATGGTAAATATACAACCTTTTTTTAATTATCTTAAAATTATCTAAATTTAATGTTGCAATGTTTAGGGTTCAGTCACTTTATTTATTAATCTCATCAGTCATTAATTTTGTTTTGATGGTATTTATAAATTACTATGACTTCCAAGATAATCTTATGGATATTTATAGGGTAGTGGCAGCAGGCTCAGGAATTTTTCTTTTATTTTTAATTTTTTTGTATAAGAACAAAAACTTACAACTTAAAATGATGAAAATCTTTAATGTTGTATATGTGATATTTGGGTTTTACATTGCTTTTTTCATTGATCTTGATTATTCATCATTTTTTGTTTTTGGACTTTTATCGGCGTGTATTTTTTGTTCATTAGCTACAAAATATATCAAGAAAGATATTGAACTTATAAATTCTGCAGACAGGTTAAGATAATTTCCCTCTTTCCCCTAATTCAATTATTTCCATATCACTTAGTCCACTCTTACTTATTTTAAATCTTATCATTGTTCTTTTTCTGTGAAATCCATGCTTACCGGCAGCACCCGGATTAATAACTGTTAATTGATTTTTTTTATCATATTCAACCTTTAGAAGATGTGAGTGACCATAAATAAGTATTTGAGGTTTTTCATCACTTATTAATTTTTTTACTTTTTTATTGTAGTTTGGACATTTACCTGCTATATGAGTAATTAAAAATTTATGGTTTTCAATATTAATTATTTCATTTTCTTTTAAAGTCGATCTTATTTGGTGATCATCGATATTTCCATAAACACCTATAAAAAAAGTATATTTTTTAATCGTGTCAATTATATCTTCACTTCCCAAATCACCAGCATGGATTGTTATATCAGAACCTTTCACATATTTTAGAATGGTATCATCTAAATAACTGTGTGTATCAGAAACAAGTAAAATTTTTTTCAAATCAAATATTATTTTATACTTGTGTGTATATTACAAAAAAAAATATTATTGAGATATTTTATTAGAATTTCTTTTTTAGGAAAAAAATATTGTGGTTGGCAGATTCAACCTGGTCAAATTTCTGTTCAAGAAACAATTGAGAAATGTATTGGTAATTTAATAAAAGAAAAAATAAATATTGTTGGTGCTGGAAGAACTGACGCAGGTGTTCATGCTACTAGCATGTATGCACATTTTGATACAATAAATACCATCCAAATAAAAGATTTTATAAAAAAGATTAATCTTTACTTACCTGTGGATATTTCAGTTATTGATTTAGTTAATGTAAAAGAAAAATCACATGCAAGATTTGATGCAACTAGTAGAACTTATAAGTATTTCATAACAAAAAATAAGGACCCCTTTAAGATCGATCAATCTTTTTTGTGTAAGTATGACTTGGATTTAAAGCTCATGAAAAAAGCTGCAAAAATACTTTTAAAATTTGATGATTTTGAATCCTTCTCAAAATCAAAAACAGACGTAAAAACATTTATTTGTAAAGTAAATTATGCTGAATTTACTCAAGATAAAGAAATGATTATTTTTGAGATTAATGCAAATAGGTTTTTAAGGAATATGGTTAGAGCAATTGTTGGTACATTAATTGAAGTTGGAAGGAAAAAGATTTCAGTAAAAGACTTTGAGGAAATTATATTAAAAAAAAATAGATCATCCGCTGGTTTTTCAGCCCCAGCGAAAGGTTTGTTTTTGACTGATATTAGTTATAATTGGGGTAAAATAAAATAGATGAAAAAAAACTTTAACGTAAAACTATTTTATAGATTGTTAGGTTTTACAAAACCATATAAACTAAACTTTATTTTTGTTACTTTTTCTGCAATAATTATTTCCTTTTTTTCAATATTAAATCAGTATTTTTTAAAAATTGCAGTTGATGAATATATTACACCAAAAGACTATTTAGGATTAATAAATATCATTATTTTAATGATTGCTATTCTATGTTTTCAAGTAATATTCCAATTTCTTTTTATATTTTTTACAAATCTACTAGGTCAGAAGGTCGTGTTTGATTTGAGAACAAAGCTTTTTAGGACTATTATAAATTTTAAAATGTCGTATTATGACAAGTCCTCTGTTGGAAGACTAGTTACTAGAACAGTTAGTGATATGGAAACAATTGCAAGTATTTTCAGCCAGGGATTATTTATGATTTTCGCAGATTTAATATTGATGTTTTCGGTACTCACTGTTATGATTGTTCTAAGTCTTGAACTTTCTTTAATAATTTTGGTTATTTTGCCCTTTGTTATGTTTGCAACAAGGCTTTTTCAAAGAGCCATGAAAGTTGCTTTCAATGAAGTTAGAAGTGAGGTTGCAAATTTAAATTCTTTTGTTCAGGAAAGATTATCAGGAATTAAAGAGATTCAAATCTTTAATAGACAAAAAATTGAAAGTAAAAACTTTGAAAAAATCAATGAACGTCATAAAAAGGCATGGCTAAAAACTGTTTGGTATAACTCTATTTTTTTTCCAATAGCTGAAATCTCAATTTCTATCAGTGTTGGATTAATTGTTTGGTATGCTGGAAATAATATTATAAAACTAGATAATTTTGTCAGTTTAGGTACAATATTTTTATTTATTCAACTTTCCCAGATGCTCTTTAGACCTTTGAGACAAATTGCAGATAAGTTCAATACACTTCAAATGGGAATGGTAGCTGCTAAACGTGTTTTTGAAATTGTAGACTCCAATTACTACATACCTGACAATGGTAATTCCAATTTAAAAGATCTCGATGGTGATATAATATTTGAAAATGTAAATTTTTCTTACACTAGAAATAATAATGTTCTAAATAATATTAACCTAACTATAAAAAAAGGTGAAAAAATTGCAATTGTTGGTGCTACAGGATCTGGAAAATCAACCATTGTTAAATTAATTATGAGACTTTATGATATAGAGGAAGGAGAAATTAAGATTAACAAAAAAAATATTAAGAATTTTAAACTAAGTGACTTACGTTCATCAATCTCCTTGGTAAATCAGGATATTTTTTTGTTTGCTGACACAATCTTGAAAAACATTACTCTTTTCAACAAAAATGTGTCGAAAAAAGATGTCGAGAAAGCTGCTCAAAAAATTGGGGTTTTAAATTTTATAAATAAACTTCCTGGTGGCTTTAATTATGATGTGAAAGAAAGAGGGGTTATGCTTTCTGAAGGTCAGAGACAAATAATATCATTCCTTAGGGCTTATGTTTCCAAACCAAACATATTAATTTTAGATGAAGCAACTTCATCAATTGATTCAAAAACTGAAGAATTAATTCAATTTGCTACAAATAAGATTATTCAAAATAAAACATCAATAATAATAGCCCACAGACTTTCAACTATAATTAGCGCAGATAAGATTGTCGTTATGAAGAGCGGAAAAATAATGGAGATGGGTTCTCATCGTGATCTAATTAGCAATAATGGATATTACAAAAAATTATATGAAAGTCAATTTGAAAAAAAAGAGTTATTCGCTGAGATCTTCTGATAATAAATTTTTTAAACTTTTGTCATCATTAAACTCATAAAAGTCTCCGTTTTTTATATAGGATATTTTTCCTTTTTCCTCCGAAATTACAACACAAACCGCATCCGATTCCTCAGAGATTCCAATTGCAGCCTTGTGTCTCAGTCCATATGATTTATTAATTTTTTTATTTTTTGACACTGGTAATGTAACTCTAGATGAAACAATTAAGTTTCCCACAATAATAACAGCACCATCGTGAAGGGGACTATTCTTATGAAAAATACTTTCAATAATTGGAAGTGAAAGTTCTGCGTTTATTTTATCTCCATCTTCTTTAATAAAATCTAAATTATTATTTCTTTCAAAAACAAAAATAGCACCTGTTTTTGTTTTTTTGAGTTTGTTACAGGCAAAGATAAATTCATCAATGTTTAGTTTTGCCTGTTCTTTACTTATCTTAAAAAACAAGCTAAACTTTTTCCATAAAGATTTATTGTTTGCAATTCTTGATGAGCCTAAAAGGAGTAAAAATTTTCTTATTTCTTGTTGAAACACAATAATTACAGCAAATACACCAACGCCAATAAATCCACCAAGGATGCTACTTAAAATATTCATATTCAAAACATCTGTAATCCACCAGACTATGTAGATGATAACAAATCCTCTAAAAACAATGATTGCTGCTGTACCACGAACAAGTTTATACGCATAGTACAACATAACTACAACCAATATTATATCGATTATTGGTAAGATTGTGGATTTTATTAAATCAATTATTTCCAATATTATATAAAATTAACCAAAATCATGAAGATTTTATTTTTTCATGAAGTATAATACACTCTTTAGCTTCTTTTACATCATGAACCCTTAATATGTTTACGTTTTTTTCTAAAAAATACATATTTAAAGCCGTTGTCCCATTTAGAGAATTTTTTTTATCAACATCTAGTTGTTTTGTTATAAAAGATTTCCTTGATACTCCCACAAGTATAGGAAGATCGAGTAGCTTAAAATTTTCAATTTTTTTCATAATTGTGTAATTATGATCTAAAGTTTTACCAAAACCAAACCCAGGGTCGATAATGATATCAATAATCCCTTTTTCTCGGGCTAATAAAATTCTTTTTGCAAAAAAAATTAAAAGCTCTTTTATCAGGCTCTCATATTCTGGATTAATTTGCATGGTTTGGGGAGTACCTTTCATATGCATCATTATATATGGACAATTAAATTCTGCAACAACATCCAAAATTTTTTCATCTATACAACCCGCACTTATATCATTTATTACATCTACACCAATATCTAAACAATTCCTTGCGACCTCCGACCTAAATGTATCCACCGATAATATAAGCTTAGGGTAATTTTTTCTTACAAATTTAATTACTGGGATAATCCTATCTGTTTCCTCATTAATACTAATTTCTTTAGCACCTGGTCTTGAACTGTAACCCCCGACGTCAAGAATATCAATTCCATCTTCAATCATTTTTTTAACATGATCATCAACTTTTTTCTCTGTATTGTACAATCCTCCGTCAAAAAATGAATCTGGAGTTACATTTAAAATACCCATTATTTTAGGTTTCTTTAAATCAAGTAAGTTTCCTTTGATATTAATCTCCAAATCAGAATGTATAATTAGATTATTTTTTCGAAATTTACGTAAAAATTAGATTCATTGTCAAACACACTTACTTACTTTGATAACATAATCGAAAAATGCAAAAATATTTTCATTTCAAAGATGCACGATTATGGTTCAGCATGGAGAATTTTAAGATTATCATCACTGACAGATCAAATCTACATAAAGGCTCAAAGAATTAGGGGTATTCAAATTAATAAAACATCAAAAATTGATGAAGGGCAGGAAATAGAGTTTGTTGGATTGATTAATTATTCTATCATGTGTTTGATACAGATAGATAAGGGAATTTCTGATGAACCCGATTTTGATTTAGATACTGCATTGTTTGAGTATGAAAAACAAAAGAAATTAGTAAAAGACCTATTGTCAAAAAAAAACCATGACTACGGTGAGGCTTGGAAAGAGATGAGGGTTACTTCTTTAACAGATCTTATCATTCAAAAAATTTTCAGAATCAAACAAATTGAAGACAATGAAGGAAAGACCTTAATAAGTGAGGGAATTGATGCAAATTATCATGACATAATTAATTATTCTGTTTTTGCTTTGATTCATCTAAAATATTTTAAATGAAAATTTTAAATATTTTTTTTACTCTTTTAGGCGTCATAACAGTAATTTTTTTTCTATTTCAAGTTCTACCCGCTGACCCAGCAAGAATGATGATGGGGCAAAATGAGGATGAGAAGCAACTAAATGTTATAAACTCAAAATATGGTTTTGATAAACCTGTATTATATCAATATTTTTTTTATTTAAACGATATATCACCCATATCAATTCATTCAATGGACTATTCTGATATTAATTTTTTATCAGCCGATAAGTATTCTTATATGAATATTTTACAAAGTGATAATTATGCTTTGGTTTTAAAATTCCCATATTTTAGAGAGTCATATCAGCGCCGAGGAGAGAAAGTTTCGAGTATTATTGCTAATACATTTCCTAACACTGTAATTTTAGCACTATCATCAATAATTTTTGCAACAATTTTTGGATTACTATTGGGTATTTATTGCGCATTGTTTAAAGACTCTGTTTCAGATAACCTAATACAGTTTTTTAGTACTATTGGTATAAGTGTTCCCTCTTTTTTAAGTGCAATAATTTTTGCTTGGATATTTGGCTATGTTTTAAACGATCTGACTAATTTAAACATGACTGGAAGCTTGTATGAACTAAGTGACTCAGGGGAGTATTATGAATTGAAACTTAAAAACCTGATATTACCCTCACTAGTACTTGGTATTAGACCGATTTCAATAATAAGTATGTTAATGAGAAACTCTATGATACAAACATTAAATCAGAATTATATTTTGACGGCATATTCAAAAGGGTTGTCTAAATATAAAGTTGTTGTAAATCATTGTATTAAAAATTCTCTCAACCCTGTTATCACAGCTCTATCTGGATGGTTTGCTAGCTTGTTAGCGGGCTCTGTTTTTGTTGAATATATTTTTGGTTGGAATGGTTTGGGAAGAGAAATTGTTAATTCATTAAATAACTTGGATGTTCCTGTAATAATTGGCGCTGTAACGTTGATAAGTCTTTCTTTCATTTTGATTAATATATTTGTAGATGAGATTTACAAATATTTAGATCCAAGAATTAAATAAAATGAGAAGAAAAATTATTGCAGGTAATTGGAAAATGAATAAGGACTTGAAAGAATCTACAAGTCTAGTTCAAGAAATTATTCAAAAAAATAAATCATTTAACTGTGAAGTATACGTTGCACCAGCATTCCCTTTTTTGAATGAGGTCTCTCTTTTTTCTAGTTCATCTCAAATTAAAGTTATTGCACAAAATGTTTCGAATAAAAGTAGTGGAGCTTTGACTGGAGAGGTTTCAATTGATATGCTAAAAAGTATCAATATTGAAAGTGTAATTATTGGTCACTCAGAGAGACGAAAGCTGTTTGGTGAAGATGATATAACGTTGAAGATGAAATTAGAAAATTGTTTTAAAAATAACATGGAAGTTTTTTTCTGTATTGGAGAAACATTAGATATGAGAGAAAAAGGAATACAAAATGATGTTATTGAAAATCAATTAAAAAATACTTTGTTTGATCTGAATAATGTTAACTTGGAGAAATTAGTTATTGCATATGAGCCAGTTTGGGCCATTGGAACAGGTGTTAATGCAAACTCAGATCAAGTACAAGAAATTCATTGTCACATAAGAAATCTATTAAATTTACGTTACGGAAAAGAATCATCTGATCTTATTCCAATTATATATGGTGGAAGCCTGAAGCCTGATAATTCCAGCAATATTTTTAATTGTTCTGATGTTGATGGCGGGTTAGTTGGTGGTGCTTCCTTAAATTCTCAAACTTTCGTTGATATAATCAATTCAATATAGTTGTTTTAAAATTGTAAATTAGCTCCTAACTATTTGGTAATGAGTGTTAAAGAGAAAGTAAAAAAAGATCAGGACCAGAGTTTATCTAAAGGTGATTTTCATGAAATCATACTATACAACGATGACGTAAATACTTTTGATCACGTTATAGATGTGTTGATTAAAGTTTGTGATCACACAGCCACTCAGGCAGAGCAATGTGCATTAATTGTTCATTACAAAGGCAAGTGTTCAGTTAAGTCTGGTACGCTTTTTGACTTAAAACCTAAAGTAAAGAAAATGATAGAAGCAAGTTTAACTGCTGAAATCATTTAAATTTTTGTTATGTATAAAATAATTCCGCTTACCATGATTCTTTTTTTTAATACTATATTGTCTCAAAATGATACCAAGATGATAAAATCAATTCATGAATTTTCCGTTACTGATATTTATGGAAAAAGTTTTGATTTTGATAAAATAAGAGGAAAAAAAATTATGGTTGTCAATACAGCATCAAAATGCGGCTTAACACCTCAATACAAAGCTTTAGAAAAACTATACAAAGATTTTAAGGACAAAAATTTTATTATCGTAGGATTCCCATCAAATAATTTTCTCTGGCAAGAGCCTGGATCTAATGACCAAATAGCTGAATTTTGTAAAGAAAATTATGGAGTATCGTTCCCAATGATGAGTAAGGTTTCTGTAAAAGGTTCATCAATGCATCCTGTTTACCAATTTCTAACAAAAAAAAGTCAAAATGGTAAATTAGATTCATCAGTAAGTTGGAATTTTCAAAAATTTCTAGTTGATGAAAAAGGATTTGTAGTTAAATCAATTTCCCCAAGAACACAGCCAGATGATCAATCAATTATTGATTGGATCAAAAGCTAATGATTACCAAAATAGATATTTTAGCTATTGGAGCTCACCCAGACGATATTGAGCTTGGTTGTGGAGGTACAATATTAAACGAAATTCATAAAGGAAAAAAAGTTGGACTCATAGATCTTACCGCTGGTGAACTGGGAACAAGAGGATCAGTTGAAAAGAGAAAACAGGAAAGTTATAAAGCATCAAAAATTTTAGGTGTTGATTTCAGACTAAATCTTGGTATGAAAGATGGTTTTATTAAAAATGACGAAAAAAGTCAAATTCAAGTAATTAGATTCATTCGAAAATACCAACCTGATGTAATCATTTGTAATGCCCCAGACGATAGACATGTTGATCATGCAGAAGCTTCAAAATTAGTCGTTTCTTCTTCTTTTTTAAGTGGTTTAGTTAAGATTAATACAAATTTAGATAACAATAATCAAAACCCATGGAGACCTAATAATGTCTATCATTACATTCAGTGGAAGAATTTAGAGCCTACGTTTGTAGTTGATATTTCTCAACACATTGAAAAAAAGATGGAGGCAGTCTTAAGTTATGACTCTCAATTTTACAATCCAAAAAGTGAAGAACCTGATACCTTGATTAGTTCAGAAAAGTTTCTAGATTCCATCACAGCAAGATCTGCAGATTTTGGAAGACTGATTGGTGTTGAGCATGCTGAAGGTTTTATATCTAATAAGCTTGTTGGTGTGAAGAGTTTAAATGATCTCTTATAATTTTTTTCTTTTTCCATATATATCTATATTTGAAATCCAAATTTACGGTGGTTGTAGCTCAGTTGGTTAGAGCGCCTGATTGTGGTTCAGGAGGTCGCCGGTTCGAGACCGGTCTTCCACCCTTATTATCTGATGTTAGAATCAAATTTTACTTGTCCTTATTGCTGGGAAAATCAACTTAAAATGGTCGATCCGTCAATAGAATTTCAAAGATTTATTGAGGATTGTGAAGTTTGTTGCAATCCAATCGATTTTACTGTTAAAGTTCAAGAAGGTCAGTATGCAGAAATAACACCATGCTCTATTGAGCAATAAACTACTTCAATTTCATTAAATCCCTTTCAAAAGGTCCTTGTTTAAATCTTACGGAACCATTTTCAATATTAAATTTCAACTCCACACCAGCTTCCTCTAGTTTGAATTTGTCAACATCTACAGCATTAAGTTCGAAAGACTCTTGTCCCATAACATCCATATATAGCTTATTATTTTTAGTATAAACAACAAGTTCTAGTGGAAAATTTTCAATACCATATGTCCCGGCATAATCATCCAATTTATCAACTTCAATTTCGAATGGCTTTTCCTTTGGGTCAACTACTATTCTTTCATTTCGGTTAGCTATATTCCAAGCGGTATGAAAAATTAATCTTGTTCTCGATTCCAATAGATCGTATTCAATTTTATCAGGATCGTCAGTAGGCATGTGATAATCTTCATGGGTTCCTGAAAAATAAAATATTATTGGTATGCCAAATCTTGCAAAATTATAGTGGTCGCTGCGATAATAAAATCTGTTAGGGTCATCTTTTGCATTATACCTGTAATCTAGGTCTATATTGACTGTTTCTATATTTGTTTTTTCAGATAAATTGTGTAAATCTTGACTGTCATGATCTGATCCAATTATATAAACATAATTCCTGTTTTCACCTTTTCTAGTTGGATCAATCCTTCCAATCATATCTATATTTAGGTTAGTAATTGTATTTTCCATGGGGTAAATAGGGTTTTCAGAATAGTATTTAGATCCTAGTAACCCTTTTTCTTCACCTGAAACATGAAGAAATACCACACTTCTTCTAGGACCTTTTCCTTTATTTTCAGCCTTTTTGAAGGCCTGAGCAATTTCTAATATAGCAACAGAACCAGAGCCGTCATCATCTGCACCATTATGTATCTCACCTTTAAAATCTCCTCTTGATCCACCATTATTAGCATATCCAACGTGGTCTAAGTGAGCAGTAATTACAAGATATTCATCAGGAAAATCAGTTCCTTTTATTATTGATATAACATTTTCGGTTTCAACATCTCCCATGCCTCCTCTTCTAATATTCAAGGTCATTGGTTGAAAATAGTCTTCATCGGGATCGCCAGGTTTAATTTTATTTTTTATATAAAAATCTTTTATATAATTAACGGCTTTTTTTTGACCCTCACTTCCAGTTTCTCTTCCCTCAAACTCATCCGAAGCATATATGTAAAGATGTTCTTTTAGATCTTTTTGTGTAATGGTTTTAGCAAATTTTTCAGCACCAGGAAGCTGTGCCAAAATTGAAGAACAAAAAAATAATAAGATTATGGACTGTAAAATTTTCATTATTTTAAATATAGATCATTTATTATGAGTTTAAGTAATATTCAATCAATTCATTGAAATATCTTTTAGAATCGAGTCCCATAGCCCTATTCTTTTTTCAAGTGCAATTCTTGAGTACTTTGCTGCTTCGTTCCATTTATTGGTATCCTTTCCACATAACTCAGATATCATTTTTAATGCCATAGGCCCATGCTCATCTCCATCCATTTCAATATGCCTTTCAAGGTAATATAAAAGATCATCAGATTTACTCTCTTCTTTTTCATTGAGTGTTTTGACAATATTTATAAACATATCAGGAATCAGATCTTCTCTTCCAAAAGTAAATACACTAGCAATCACATGTACTTCTTTCTTGTTGATTATATCAAAAGTAAATTTCATAAAATCCTTTGCGGCATCGGGAATCAAAGAATTATCGATTGCCTGGTCAATATTATCAAATCCATTCAGATTTTCCATGAATGAATTAATTGAGTCGGTTTTAGCCCCGATTCTATCCATTGCTTCAATATATAGTTCAAAGTGACTAACTGGATTATTGTTTTGATCAATATCGCTTTCTTCACCAAGAACAATTTCATTAATTAATCTTCTTGATACTTTATCTTTGGTGGGTTGCCAAGGTGTGCTAACACATGTTAATTCCTTTTGTAGAGCTTTAACAAGTGACATGAAATCCCAAACGGCAAAGACATGTGTCTCCATAAACTTAGCAATTGCATCCTCAGAGTTTAAGTTTAAGTAAATATTATGATTTAATAAATCTTCTCTAGTTTTAGATATTTTTTTTAAAAGTGTATCAATGTGACTCATATTCATTTAATAGTATAAAGTAAGCGAAATTATTCATAGCTTAAATCAAAAATTATGCAAATAGACATTCTTTTAGTTTTTTTATTTTCGGCTATTGTTTTAACTGTAAGTCCTGGACCCGATATTATTTATGTTTTTATTAAAAGTAGCTCATATGGTTATAAGGCAGGGGTTAAGACAGTACTTGGTTTGACCAGCGGCCTTTTTTTTCACACCCTTCTTTTAGTTTTTGGAATTTCTGCAATTATAGAATCTAGCCCATTTATATTTAAATCTATAAAGTTTTTTGGTTCATCTTATTTTTTGATTTTAGCCATACAGCTTTTTATTATTAAAAAAAATCACGAAAGTAAAAAAAACTTGACCAAAAATGATTTTTTTACTGGATTGATGATGAACCTCTTGAACCCAAAAGTTACTATTTTTTTTATAGCTTTTTTTCCTAACTATATTTTTCATGACAACTTAAGTATTGAAATTCAATTTACTGTACTTGGAATTATTTTTTGGATAATTGCAAATCTAATTTTTTTAATAGTTGTTTTTCTTTCAAGCCGTTTTGGCACAAACTTTAAAAAATATGTAAATAGTAAAAAAATAAAAATAGTAAAGTCTATTTTTTATCTCTTCATTTCAGTTTGGATAATGCTCTAGTTTTTGAGTTTTTTATACAGTTTTATAAGCACGAATAGAACTGTTGCTACAATAATAAATACAATGATTGATTTTAGCCAAGATAGGCTTGTTTTTAAAATGGCTAAAGAGATTAATGAAATTAATAGCAAAGTAGCAAACTCGTTGAATAGTCTCAATTTAAAATCACTAAGTAATATATTATTCTCAGTGGTCATTTGGTTCAGAATTTTTTGACAATAAACTGTGTAAGCAATTAGAATAAAAACGAAAACTAGCTTCACTTTCATCCAATCAAGATAGATCAATGTTTTGTTTTCGTGAAGCATGTAAAGCCCAAAAATCGTTGTTAAAATCAGTGATGGCCATGTAATTATATACATACATCTTTTTGACATCAGTTTGAATTGGTCTTGTAGAATGCTTTTCTTATTATTTTTACAACTCGCGGATTCTTTAAAATATATAAACATCCTTCCTACGTAAAAAAGACCAGCAAACCAGGAAACTACAGCAATTAGGTGAATTGTTTTTAAAACTAAATAATTCATTTTTTAGCCCAACTGGATATTAATTTTGCCCAAGAGTCATCATCATTTAAACAAGGCACATAATGATAATTCTCTCCACCAGCCTCAATAAACTCTTCTTTGCCTTCCATGGCTATTTCTTCTAAAGTTTCCAAGCAATCTGTCACAAATGCTGGTGTAACGATAATTAAATTTTTTACTCCAGACTTTGCTAGTCTTGCAAGCTCATCATCAGTGTAAGGTTTTAGCCAAGCTTCATTTGGCAGCCTAGATTGAAATGCATCGCTGACTTTCCTTGGATCAATTTTAAGTTTATTAATTACTGCTTTTGTGGTTTCAAGTACTTGGTGTTTGTAGCAAAATTCATGAGCATCAGATTTTTTGTTACAACAATCCTTCACTTTATAGCAATGAGATTTTGTTGGATCAGAAATTTTTAAATGGCTGACAGGTATTCCGTGATATGAAAAAAGAATATGATCGTAGTTTATATTTTTGATCTTGTCATTTATTTTATTCGATAGTAGATTTATGTAATTATCATCCTTGTAAAAAGGTTCAATTATTTTGATTTCTAGATTTGGAAAGTGTAGCTCAGCTTGTTCTTTAACTTTTTCAACCACAGTCTCATATGAAGACATTGCATAATGGGGGTAGAGTGGAAGTACGGTAATTTTTTTAACCCCTTTTTTATTCAGTTCCTGTAAGCCTTTAAATATGCTTATTGATCCGTAACGCATGGCTAATGCAACAGGAAAATTTACAAGATTTGAAACCTTGTCGAATAATCTTCTTGAAAGAACAATCAGAGGAGAACCTTCTTTCCACCATATTTTTTTATAAGCTTTTGCTGATTTTCTGGGTCTAGTGTTTAAAATAATAACTTTAACAAGAAACCATCTGAACCAGTAGCTCTTGCCAATAACTCTTTCATCCATTAAAAATTCGTCTAAATACTTTTTTACATCTTTTACAGATGTACTGTCTGGTGATCCCAAATTAATCATTAAAAATCCTTTCATTTAAATTGTATTTGAATATGTACCAACTTTTTGTTTTATCAATGGATCAAAACGCATTGCAATATTTCTTGTAAATAATCTTCCTTTTTCAAAAACTGTCAGCTTATTTTTTTCAATTTTAAGTAATCCGTCAAAGATAAAGTCTTCAAACCTTTTTGGGTCAAAATCAATGATTTCAATGACTTTTTCTTTGCTACAAAAGTACTTATCAGCAATTTCGTTGATATCAAGGTAGTAATTGCACATTATTGAGTTAATTGCATCTCTAACAATTTTCTGTTCTTTAATCACGGAATAACCCCTAAAAACAGCCAGATTATTTTTTTCTATTTCAGCAATATATTTTGCGGCATTTTTAATATTTTGACTGTATGCGGAGTCAAGTTGTGATATTGATGATGCCCCAAACGCATAAACTTGACCTGTTGTTTCTCTAGTGCAATAACCTTGAAAATTTCTGTGGAGTTGTTTATTTTTTAGTGCAATTTCGAACTCATCACCAGGCTTTGAGAAATGATCCATACCAATAGAAACATAACCTGATTTTATAAACATTTCATAGGAATTTTCGTACATCAGTGCTTTTTCTTTAGAACTAGGAAAGCCAATCTTTTCTAAAATTTTTTGTCTAGGTAATACGGATGGGACGTGTGCGTAAGAAAAAGTTACAATTCTTTCAGTGTTCAAGTCGATAGCTTTTTCAACAGTCTTTTTAAAACTATCTACTGTTTGTAGGGGAAGACCGTAAACCAAATCAATGTTTGTTCCAGTAAATCCTTCGTCTTTAATTTTTTTAATAATATCATCAATAGGAAGTTTTGATGGTTTTCTATTGATTGCATTTAATACATCATTCCTGAAATCTTGAATACCAACAGAGATTCTATTAAAACCAAATTTTTTAAGTAATTCAATATGTCTGAACTCTAAATGAGCTGGATTACACTCAATTGCCATTTCATAGTTTTGAGAAAAATCAAAAACCTCATATAATTTATTTGTAATTCTTTCAATGTATTTGTAAGAAATTGCATTTGGCGTACCTCCTCCCCAATGAATTTGGGTCAATTTTCTATTTTTGTTAATTAGTTTTGATACATAGGTAATTTCCTTAATAACAGCGTCCACATATCTTTCCAAGAATGGTTTTGTGAAACCAGACTCAGTTGTACATCCACAGAAATGACATATTTGAGGGCAAAACGGAATGTGTATGTAAACAGAAATATTCTGTGGGTTTTCATCATTTGATTGAATAATTTTTTTCTCAAAATCAATATTTGAAAAATTTTCATCAAAAAAAGTTGCAGGAGGATAAGAGGTGTATCTTGGCCCTGTTTTGCTATATTTTTTAATTAAGTTCTCGTCAACTTTCATCTATTCCAATTATTTTTTTTAATCCACTCTACGGTTTTCTTTACTTTTAAATGATCAATATCAGGGAGGAAACCATGCCCAAGATTGAAAATCCAGTTAGAATTTTTACTGCCAAAATCTCCCAAAGACTCAAGGTATCTTTCTATAAAATCAAATTCATAATAAAATATTCTTGGGTCCATGTTGCCTTGAACACCTACACTGCTATCAACTAATCTTCTAGCCTCTGATAACGACATATGCCAGTCTATGCTAACATAGTCACATAAATCTTTGTTAACATTCTTTAGACCTAATGAATAGTCTTTGGGAAAAAAAATTGTTGGGCAGTTCAAGTTTTTTGCACTATTTAATATTTTTTTTGAGTATGGAAGGATTAATTCTGTATACAAATCGTAGGGAATACTACCACAATATGTTTCAAAAAGTTGGAAACATTGAATTCCATTTTTAATTTGATTTTCAACATATTCAATAGATGCCTCAGTGATTTGCTCAATAATTTTGATGCTTTCTTTTCTATTTTTATAAAAATATTTGACAGCATTTTTGAAGCTTTTTTGGTTTTGATTCCCTCTGAACATAAATAAAAATGTAGTTAATGGTCCTCCACAAAAACCAATCAATGGAGTGTTTTCCTTGTCTTTAACAGTTTGTCGAATATTGTTATATATATATTCCAGTTTTTCAGGATTAAAATTTAAATTGGGTTTAATTCCATCTTTAATAGCATTAACAAATTTTGGACCATTATCTGTAAAAACCAAGTCTAATCCAAGTGCATCTGGAATCACCAATATATCTGAAAATAGAATTGCTGCATCAACCCCTAAATCATCAATGGGTAACATAGTGACTTTTGATGTTAACTCAGCATCTCTCATCATATCATAAAATTTATGAGTCTCTTTAAGTTTCCTGTAGGATGGTAAAATTCTTCCTGCCTGTCTCATGAACCAAACTGGGGGTCTTTTTTCTATTTTTCCATTAAGAGTGTTTAAAAAAATATTATTCATTTATTATGTTTTTTAGAGCAATCTTGTTGGAATAAATTAGTTTTTCTATATCAGCATTATCCAGAACTGATGATAAAAAAAGACACTCATATTGAGACGGAGGAAGATAAACACCCAAGTTTAGCATCTCTTTAAAATATTTTGCATATTTATCAACTTCTAAAGTCAATGCATCCTCATAATTTTCAATTTTTTTTCTTTTTGAAAAAAATAGAGTGAGCATAGAGCCTTGTCTTGAAATGTGCGCATCAGTATTTGTTTCAGCAATATTTTTATTCCATCCATCTTCAATTTTTTTTGATATTGTTTCAAGTTTATTGTAAACATCATCATTTAACATATTTAAAATTGTTAGACCAGCTGACATAGCAAGCGGATTTCCAGACAATGTACCTGCTTGGTAAACTGGACCATTTGGAGCTAGCATATCCATGATTTCTTTTTTTCCTCCGTAAGCTCCTACTGGCAACCCTCCACCAATTATTTTACCCAAAGTTGTAATATCGGGATAAACACCATAGATCTGTTGTGCACCACCTTTAGAAACTCTAAATCCAGTCATGACTTCATCAAATATAAGAACTGACTGGTTTGTATCACACAGATCTCTGAGTCCTTGTAAAAATTTCTCTATTGGTTTTACTAGACCCATGTTACCAGCAATTGGCTCTACGATAACAGCTGCAATTTGATTTTTATTCTCATTAAATAATTTTTCAACTGAATTTATATCATTAAAATTTGCGATGAGTGTGTCTTTTGCGACATTTTTAGTTACACCTGGACTGTCTGGAAGTCCCAAAGTCACTGCACCAGACCCAGCTTTGATTAAGAAACTATCACCATGTCCATGATAATTACCAGCAAATTTTATAATTTTCTCTCTTTTGGTATATCCTCTTGCTAAACGGATGGCACTCATTGTTGCTTCAGTTCCAGAGTTCACCATTCTTACTTTGTCAATTGAGGGAACCATATCAATTATTTTTTTTGCAACTAGGGTTTCTATTTCAGTTGATGCACCATAAGTTGTTCCGTTCTTGCTAGCATTAATTACAGAGTCAATTATTTCTTTGTTAGCATGACCAAAAATCAAAGGACCCCAAGATGATACACAATCGATATATTCATTATCATCAATATCAATCATTTTACTTCCTTTTCCGCTTTTAAAGAAAACAGGGTTCATATTAACACTTTTAAATGCTCTAACAGGTGAATTTACCCCACCAGGAATAAAAGTTTTTGCTTTATCAAAAGCTTCTATACTTCTGTTAAACTTCATAATTTTTTAAAATTTCAGCAACTTCTAACGCATGATAGGTGATTATTGAATTAGCTCCCGCTCTTTTTATTGAAAACATGATTTCCATCATCACACTTTTTTCATCAATATAGTTTTTTTGATTACCTGCTTTAACCATGGAATATTCACCACTTACATTATAAGCGATAATAGGCACATTAAATTTATTTTTAACACGGCTAATTATATCTAGGTATGCAAGAGCCGGTTTTATAATTACAGCATCACAGCCTTCATTCAAATCTTGTTCAACTTCTCTTAAAAACTCAAAAGAGTTTTTGAAATTCATTTGATAGCTTTTTCTATCACCCATTTTTGGTGAACTTCCAACAGCATCTCTAAATGGTCCGTAAAAAGAGGATGCATACTTTACGGAATAAGGAAAAATAGGAATGTCTACATATCCACTCTCATCGAGTTTTCTTCTGATTAATTGCACTCTACCATCCATCATATCGGAGGGTGCAAGAACATCAGCGCCAGATTCTACCAAAATTTTTGACTGCCTTGCTAGTGTTTCAATTGTCAAATCGTTATCAACCTCATTATTAACAATTGTACCGCAATGTCCATGTTCTGTATAACTACAATTACAAACGTCAGCAATTACTAAAAACTGATCTTTAAATTCCTTTTTAATTTCTTTAATTGCATTTGGTACTATGCTCTTATGATTGCATGATATTTCACCCGAATCATCCTTTTTTTCAGAGATGCCAAAAACTATAATATTTTTGATTTTCGATTTTAGTAGTTTTTCACAAAGTTTCAATGCATTATCAATTGATAGCTGAAATTGTCCAGGTAGTGTCTTAATTTCATTTTTTATTTTTGCTCCTTCGCAAATAAAAATCGGGTAAATAAGGTCATTCACAGAGAGCGAAACATCTTCTACAAGTTCCCTAACCTTGTCATTATATCTTAATCTGCGAAGTCTAGACTCAGGATATTTCATAATTATAATTTTTGAGAAATTTTAACAAAGATTCACTAATTCCCTCATAAGTCTGCATTTTTGATGTTAGTTCTGGTCTAAAACCATTTTTTTCAATTGCAGCTGATGTTGTTCTCCCAATGCTGATTATGTGAAAATCTTTTGGATTGTATAAACTGCTAAATGCTTCGAAAGCCGAGGGACTTGAAAAAACTACGTAAGGTTTGTTTTTTAGTGTAAGCATTTTAATTTCTTTGGATTCTTTTTTTGTTTTTATTGTCTGATAGAAAACTTCTTTTTTTACCTTACTAAATTTCGAAAGGGAATTATAAAACATGGGATTGGATAGGGTTCCTTGTACTAATAACGATTTTTTTGATTCTAACACTTTATTGATTTTAAGCTCCTTCGACATTTCCATTGAATAGTTTTTACCACAGATGTAGCCAGGTTTATACCCCATTTTTATTAACTTATTGGCAGTTTTTTTTCCGATACATACAAAATATTTATTTGACAAATCATATTTTTTTGTATTCTCATTTTCAAAAAAATACCTTACACCATTTTTGGACACAAATATTATGCAATCAATTAAATCAAGATTGATTTTTATTTCATTGATTACTGATTTAGTTTTAATCATTGGAAAATGAAATGTATTTAATCCACTGTCTTTTAGCTTTTGAAATCCACGTTCGAAATACTCATTCGTCAATATTATATTTATATTATTTACTGATTTCACTATTAATCCTATTAATTATTTGAATTACATTTTTTTTAAAGAACTTATCTGAAAGTTCTTTACTTAAATCATCATTGAAATTTTTAGTTGATACCCTGTCTTTAATATAATCCTTACCATCAAGAGATAAAACAATTCCTTCGAGATAAAGTATATCCCCATCAAAGTATGAGTATGCTCCAATTGGATAATTACAGCCACCTCCCATAGTTTTCATAAAGTTTCTTTCATGGTTTACACTCAGCATGGATTTAGTATGATTTATTTTTTTAACAATTTCTTTAATTCTATCATTATTTTTTGAATGTTCTACGGCTATTGCTCCTTGGCCTGGTGCATTTAAAAATTTATCATGATTGAAATACTCAGTAATGTGATGGTCTAGATTAAGTCTTTCAATTCCAGCAGCAGCCATAACCAAAGCATCAAATTCACCCTTTAGCATTTTATTTATTCGTGTGTCAACATTCCCTCTAATATCCTTAACAGTAAGATTGGGATTGATTTTTAGAAGTTGTGCTTTCCTGCGCAGGGATGTTGTACCTATAACTTTATTTTTATCAAATAAGTTTAATTTCTCTTTGTTTTTACTTAAAAAAACGTCTTGTGGATTGCCTCTTTTTAGAATCGCAGAAATTTTTAAACGATCATCATTTTCAACTGGCAAATCCTTTAAGCTGTGTACTGCAATATCAATTTTTTCTTCGATAATTAGTTGTTGAATTTCTTTTACAAAAAATCCTTTATCTAAATTTCTGTCTAGAGTTTGATTTAGTAAAATATCGCCTTTGGTTTTTACTTCTTTTATTTCAAACTCGATATTCCTAAAGTTTTTTTTTAACTCAAAAATAACTTTGTTTGTCTGAAAAAGAGCGAGTTTGCTTGTTCTAGTTCCAACAATAACTTTATTTTTCATCCAGAAAAATTTGATTAATCACTTCTAAAGCTTTCTCATCTTTTCCGTTATCACTTGCCTTTTTGATTTTTTTTACCAAATTATCAGAGAATTTATCGTAGACTTTAGTGAGTTTAGAGCTTATGTCGGAATTAGTAGCACCTAATGATAGAGTTTTGAGGTTTGAAATAGTCTCATTTATAATCAGTTCCCTCACTTGTTTTTTTAAGGATAATATTGATGGTCTCAAAGATCTAGAATTTGTCCAGTCGTCAAATTCTATTAAAAACTCTTCAATGTAAAGCTCAGCTTTAATTACCTCTGCTTTTCTCTTTTTATAGTTCTCATTGACTGTGTCTTTTAAGTTGTCTATGTTTATGATTTCAACATTTATTATATCATTTAAATCATCAGAAAAATTCCTTGGAACAGAAAGGTCAACCAACAAAAGTTTATTATTTCTGTCTCTTATAATTGGTTTAAGATCTTTTTTTTTCAATAGTGGACTTTTAGAGCTTGTTGAAAAAATTACAACATCAGAGTTTAAAATTTCTTTCTTGTAATTATCAAACGGAATAGATTCGTAACCTAGTTCAGAGCAAAAAGAATCTAATTTACTTTTGGTTCTGTTTGTAATTTTAATTTTACTGATCCCTTTTTGATGAAGGTGTCTAATTGAAAGCTTTGACGTTTCGCCAAGTCCTACACATAGAAATTTTGAATTTTTAAGATCATATTTATTAGTTATTTGTTCAACTGCAGCATAACTAACCGAAACAGCACCTCTTCCAATTTCAGTATTGGTTCTAATATATTTACCAGTTTCAAGAGATTTTTGTATCATTCGTCCTAAAATCGGTCCAAGCATTTTGTGTTTTTTTGAAAAATAATAAGCATCCTTTAATTGCTCAACGATTTGGAATTC
>QOQA01000010.1 GCA_003331875.1 Cryomorphaceae bacterium
ATTTTCAAAATAAATTTACTATTACTCGCATCAATGTTTTTATTTGTTGCTTGTAGTGACGATGACGACACTCCCGCAGATGTAGTTGATCCAGATCAATACGTTCTTAGTGGTGTGTACACAAGTGATATTAGCTTAGATGCTAATAACATATGGACAATTCGTGGAAGAGTTTATGTGTCTAGTGGAGCCACAATGACAATTCCAGCTGGAACAATCCTTAAAGCTGAGGGTGGTACAGGAACAAATGCTTCTTTTCTTTGCGTTGCACAGGGAGGTAGGCTAATAGCCAATGGTACTGCTTCTGCGCCAATTATAATGACATCAGTTGCTGATGATATTCAGCCTGGTCAATTGGTTGGATCCAACCTAACATTACAACAAGGTCTTTGGGGAGGTTTAATTGTACTTGGTTATGCCCCAATTTCTGTAAGTGGAGGAGCTACTGCTCAAATTGAAGGCATACCTCCTTCAGATGCAAATGGCCTGTATGGCGGATCTGATGCTGCAGATAACTCTGGTATTTACAACTACATTTCAGTGAGACACGGTGGAACATCAATTGGTGAAGGAAACGAAATCAATGGTGTAACATTTGGTGGTGTAGGAACAGGAACACAAGTTAGCAACATTGAGGTTGTAGCTAATGTTGACGACGGTATCGAATTTTTCGGAGGAAGTGTAAATGCATCAAACTTATTAGTTTGGGCGCAGGGTGATGATGGTCTTGACATTGATCAATCATATTCAGGTACAGTTTCAAATTCGATGGTAATTCTAGGTTCTAACAGTGACCATGCTTTAGAAATTGATGGACCAGAGGGTACAATGGAAGATACTTATACGCTCAACAATATTACTTTAGTTGGAGCTGATGGTGTTGTTGGAGATTACGCCGATTTCAGATCATATGCAATGGGTGCAAACAATAACATATATGCATTTAATTTCCCTGCTGGAAATGATTTTGAATTGGACTACAGAAGAGAGGTTCAGGCTCACTTTGTGTCTGGCGAGCTAAGCTTTTCAAATATCCAAGTAGTCGTTCCCTCAGGTGATTCATTAACTGGTGGTCAAATCTTTAATGACACGACAAGAGAAGGTGGATCCGAAACTGGTACAAAAACACCAAACGCAGATTTTAATGATGGAAAAAATCCTGGTGGATCAAGCTTTGCTAGTTCTGTGGCAGCAGGTTCACAAACAGTTGGTGCTGATGCTTCAGTATTTTCATGGACCTTGGCAGCAGCCAGAGGTGCAACGGGATTATAAGAATATGAGTTTAGTTAAATAATTATTATTATTAGTTGTAGAAAAACCCACTCATTAGAGTGGGTTTTTTGTTAACCATTTCTTAACAGGACATTGATCATGAACTTGGATATTTGTTAAAACAATATACTACCATGAAACGTTACACAATCCTTGCATTAATTGCATTTTTTATTTCTTATTTGTCCTATTCACAAGGCGGGATTGTAAGAGGAACAATCACAGATGCTGATTTCCAAGACCCTGTTCCTTTTGCCAATATTCTTGTTAAAGAAACTGGGACGGGAACAACATCAGATTTTGATGGGAATTTTGAGATTTTTTTAGATGAAGGAACATACACTCTTCAATTTAGTTACCTGGGTTATAAAACCATTGAAATTAGTGAAGTAGAAATTAATAGTTTAAACCCAAAAGAGGTGAATGTCATTATGGAAGTTTTAGCGGAAGGGTTGGATGAGGTTATTGTTACTGTCAGTGCTAGAAAAAATACCGAATCCGCCGTTTTATCATTTCAAAAAAAATCTGCTAGTCTCGTGGATGGTCTTTCCTCTCAAAGAATAAAAAGTACAGGTGCATCCGATATCGCATCTGCAGTTAAATCTGTTCCTGGAGTTTCAGTACAAGGTGGGAAGTATGTTTATGTTAGAGGTTTGGGAGATCGTTATACCAAGTCTATTTTAAATGGAATTGATATTCCTGGGCTTGATCCAGATAGAAATACAGTACAAATGGATTTATTTCCCACGAATATTTTGGATAACGTTATCGTTATAAAATCCTCTACCGCTGAAATGCCAGCTGATTTTACTGGGGGTATTGTTGACGTAGTAACAAAAGAATTTCCTACAAGTAAACAGTTGTCAATTTCCATTGGAACGGCTTACAATCCTGATATGCATTATAAAAATGATTACCTTGGATATTCTGGTGGAAGTACAGATTTCCTTGGTTTTGATGATGGGACTAGGTCTCTTCCGGTTCATCCAAAAAAGAACTATACTTTTTTAGAAGTTTTTAATCAGCCTATTCAAACTGAAATTACCAACAAATACTCTTCCAATCTATCTGCTTTACGTCAATCGAGTTTGGGTGATTATAGTTTTTCAATCTCTGGTGGTAATCAAAAAAATGTTGGAAAAGATGGTGAAAATAAAATAGGTTATTTTGGTTCTGTTTCCTACAGGAACGAAACGGAATATTATGAAAATGCTCAAAACAATAATTATTTCAAGCCCCCTAATTCAAGTATTTTTGAACTAGACCCTTCAAATACTCAAAACGGTGATCTAGGCATTAACAATGTTATTTTAAGTGGAATGGGTGGTGTTTCTTATAAAACTAATAATTCAAAATTAAAGTTAAATCTACTGCACATTCAAAACGGAGAATCTTCAGCGGGTAGTTTTTTTCAATCAAGATTTGATACAGATTTTATTGATTTGAAGAAAGACAATTTAGAGTATACTGAAAGGGCAATTTCAAATCTTTTATTTTCTGGAACCCACAGCTTGGATAATGGAGATTGGAAAATTGAATGGAAGTTATCACCAACAAGATCATCGATACAAGACAAGGATGCAAGAACCACATCTTTTCAATTAACTGATGATGGAGGGTACAGAGTTCCTACTAATACGCGACCAACAAGAGTCTGGCGTGATTTAAATGAAATTAATGTTGTTTCTAAAATAGATTTTACCAATAAACAATCATTATTTGGAAACGATGCTCTTTTTAAGTTTGGTTTATTTGGTTCTTATAAGCAAAGAGATTATGACATATATAGTACACAAATTACGGTCAACTCTGGGGTTACAGGCAACGCTGATGAATTGCTTTTTCCAGAAAATATTTGGTCACTTACTAACACAAATGGGAATCATATTGATTTGACATATAACCTTATCCAACAAGGTAAATCTTTTGATGCAAGTCAAAATAATTATGCAGGGTATAGCTCAGTTGAATTTAAAATAAGTCCGAGATTTAGATCAATTATAGGGCTCAGAGCTGAAAATTATTTTACAATTTACACAGGTCAGGATAGCTCTGGGTTTCAAAACTTAGTTGATGAAAAAGTAATTGATAAGTTTGATGTTTTTCCTTCAGCAAATTTCATTTTTGCTATCACAGAGAACAGCAATTATAGATTATCCTATTCAAAGACAACTGCTAGACCCTCTTTTAAAGAAGCTTCTATTGCAGAAATTTTTGATCCCCTTTCAAACATAACTTTCATTGGAAATTTAAATTTAAAACCCACTTATATTGATAATATAGATTTAAGATTTGAAAATTTTGGAGAAGGAAATGAATTGTTTGCAATAAGTGCCTTTTATAAAGTATTTAAAGACCCTATTGAACTTAGTTATTATGAGCAGGCTCGGGAAACATTTCAACCAAGAAATCTAGGTGAAGCCAAAGTCTATGGGCTTGAAATTGAATTTAGAAAAAATTTGAACAATTTTTTTAATGCGAATATTAATGCTTCATTGATTGAATCCAAACAAACTTATGGGCAAGTTGAAACGAACTTAAGAACACTTGCACTTAGAGATGGTGAAATGCTTACAGGTTCAAGACAACTTCAGGGTCAATCACCATATTTGATTAACGCTAGTTTAGATTTCAACAATCAAAATGGAACAAGAGCCGGCCTGTACTTTAACATGCAAGGTAAAACTTTGGAAGTCGTGGGTGCTGGTTATAATCCTGATATTTATACTCATCCATTTGAAAGTTTGAACTTCACTTTTTCAAAAAGTTTTGGTCAAGAGAGTAAAAAATCCATTAATTTAAAAGTTGAAAATATACTGGGCAGCAAAAGAGAGAGTTATGCAGAGTCATTCAGATCAATTGATCAAATTTATACATTTAGAGACCCAGGAGTCAAATTTTCATTGGGCTACTCTATTAACCTGTAATTATTTTTAACTTAGTTCTTTTAATGTCAGATTTTTACTTAATTCTTGTCGTAATATTAGGTCTTCTCGCGGTTGCCGACTTAATGGTTGGTGTCAGTAACGATGCTGTGAATTTTTTAAACTCAGCAATTGGGTCAAAAGTTGTGTCATTCAAAACACTCATGGTAATTGCATCATTAGGCGTTGCTTTTGGAGCAATATCATCAAGTGGGATGATGGAAGTTGCAAGGAAAGGAATTTTTAATCCCGAAATGTTCGTTTTTTCGGAGATCATGATGATTTTTATGGCAGTAATGATTACTGACATATTATTATTGGATGTTTTTAATTCTTATGGACTTCCTACTTCCACAACAGTCTCAATAGTTTTTGAATTGCTTGGTGCTGCTGTTGTTATTTCATTAATCAAAATATCAGCTTTGGATTTAAGCTTTGTAGAACTAAGTGATTATATCAATACATCAAAAGCAACTCAAATTATTTTTGGAATTTTCTTATCTGTAATCGTTGCTTTTTCAATAGGTGCACTAATACAATTTATTTCAAGAATTATTTTATCGTTCAAATTTGAGGAAAAAGCAAAATGGATGGGTTCTCTGTTTGGTGGAATTGCGTTGACATCCATATTTTATTTTATTGTTATCAAAGGTCTTAAAGGTACACCATACTCTGATAATCAATATGATATTTTAGGTGGCTTATCCATCTCTAACTTCATCGACTTAAATCTGACCATGATTGTTTTGCTATCGCTGCTAATTCTAACGTTGCTATCTTATCTGTTCAACTCTGTTTTTAAATTAAATATTTATACACTTATTATTTGTGTTGGAACCTTTGCGCTTGCATTGGCATTTGCAGGAAATGATCTAGTAAATTTCATAGGTGTCCCTATAGCTGGTTATGAGTCCTTCTTGGCTTGGTCTGCAAGCGGAGTCTCAGCTGAGAGTTTTACAATGGAAATTTTGAGTGAAAAAGTTTCTGCTCCAACATTTATATTATTAGGTGCAGGAATAATCATGGTACTTACTTTATGGACCTCATCAAAAGCAAAATCTGTAATTAAAACATCTATTGATCTTTCAAGACAAGAAGAAACAATTGAAAGATTTGAACCAAATTTTCTTTCAAGGTTTTTTGTTAGAGCTGGATCATCATTAGTGGAAAATTTTTCAAAAATTACACCCAAACCAATACTTGATTTTGTAGATAGTCAATACATAAAACCTAAAGTCAATACACTAATATTGAGAAAAGACAGACCAGCTTTTGATAAGATAAGAGCTTCAGTGAATTTAGTAGTCGCTGCAATTTTAATTTCAATTGCAACATCATATAAACTTCCACTTTCTACAACATATGTAACATTCATGGTGGCAATGGGAACTTCCCTTGCAGATAAAGCATGGGGAAGTGAGAGTGCTGTTTACAGGGTTGCAGGTGTTATAAATGTTATCGGTGGATGGTTAATGACAGCTCTAATCGCCTTCACTGCTTCTGGAATAATCGTATCCATACTCTACTACTTTGAAGAAATTGGACTAATCGTGTTGGTAATTTTAGTGGGTTACGTCTTAACTAAGAATTATTTTTTACATAAAGAAAGAAGAATAAAGGAAGTAGAGGAAGAAGAGCTTGAAATGATTGAAAGCAAATCTATCAAAGGAGTAATCTTTGAAAGCTCAAAAAATATCACAAAATTTTCAAAAAGGGTAAATAAAATATTTTACAAAATATTTGAGGGTCTAGCTTCAAAAGATATTTCAACACTCAAAGACAATCAGTCAACAGTATCAAAACTAGACAAAGATGTTGACCTGATTGCAAACAATGTATTCTATTTTATTAAAAATTTAGATGAAGCGTCTAAAGAATCAGCATCTGATTTTCATATGAAAATTCTAGGTGGTCTAGAAAATATCACCTTATCTATGCAAACTATTTCTAAAGCCATTTATAAACACTTTAACAATAATCACAGAGGACTTACCTTCAATCAGTTGAGGGAAATAAAAGAATTGGAAGATGATATGAATGATTTTTTTAGACAAATAATTCAAATATTTGAAAATCAAAATTATGAGGAAATTAAAACTGTTTTCTCAGTAAAAGAATCTGTTATAAGATCACTGGAAAATAAAATTAAATCTCAAGTATCACGAACCAAAGACAAAGATTCAGGTCCAAGAAATACGCGATTATATTTTGAATTTTTAAATAAGACCAAAAGCATAGTAAGTGAATACTTAAAAATTTTGGAATTATACTCAGACAAATACGACAAAAAAATAAAGGAATAGTAATTCTAGAATCAAACTGTGAAAAAAGTATTGGTGTTATGTACTGGCAATTCTTGCAGAAGTCAAATGGCAGAGGGATACTTAAAGGTGTTTCTAAATGGGAAGGCAGAGGTTCATAGTGCGGGTGTAGAAAACCATACGATTAATGAGAACGCAATAAAGATTATGAAAGATGATGGTGTTGATATTTCCCAAAATGAAAGCAATCATGTATCGGAGTTTGATCAAATTGATTTTGATTTTATTATCACGGTTTGTGATCATGCACACGAAACATGTCCTAATTTTTTTTCAAATAAGGCTGTAAGAATTCATAAAAATTTCTTTGATCCATCAACAATAAAAGACAAAGAGAAATTAATTTTTGAGTTTGAAAAGTGCAGAAATGAAATTAAAAAATTCTGCCAAGAATTTAGCTTAGAATATTTTTAAAATACTTTAAAAAAGAATTTTATTTTTTTTGGATAAAGCCAATACTTATAAAAATTAATTTTCGGTGCGAAAAAAAATGTATATTTCATTTGATTAATAAACTATTAGGATTTTAATCTTTTTACAGATCATATATCATTGCTTTTTAAGTGAATTACTTTGTACATTACATTGATTTTTGTTTTAAAAATTAATGTTGAAAACTTTGTTGAAAAAGTTGTATGACCACCTTTTGAAGCAGATAAAATAAGTTAGAACTTCACTTGTGGTAAAAGTTTAGAATTTACCAAATTACCTTTTAAATTATTATTATATACATGGAGATAGAATATATTATCAAAAGAGACTTCAGCACCAAACCTTTCAGTTTGGATAAGATCACAGGAGCTATTCATAAGGCTATGAATGCTGTTGGAAATGGTAGTAAAGAAAACGCGCAAGATGTTGCTCTGTCAGTTTATCAATCACTAATTAGTCGAAAAAATAATGACTTGACATATGTTCCAACAATTGAAGAGGTTCAAGATATTGTGGAGACGCAATTAATGGAAAGCAAGTTTAAGGAAGTTGCAAAAGCATACATACTATACAGAAACAAGCGAAGTCAGCAAAGAGAATCTGATATATTTGAAAAAAGAATCAATCTAAAACCATACGAATATCCACACTTGTATGAATATGTCCCAGCAATTAGACATTCATATTGGATTCACTCAGAATTTAATTTCACCAGTGACATACAAGACTTTAAAATCCAGCTGACGGATTCAGAACGAAGCGCGATTAAAAATACAATGCTTGCAATCTCGCAAATAGAGGTTGCTGTCAAATCATTCTGGGGTGATATTTATCACAGAATTCCAAAGCCTGAGATTGGATCTGTTGGGTCAACTTTCGCTGAGAGTGAAGTTCGCCATGCGGATGCCTACTCCCACTTACTAGAAATACTCGGACTGAATTCAGAGTTTAAAGAGCTTAAGAAAAAGCCTGCTATTATGAAAAGAGTGCGATACCTAGAAACAGCACTCAAAAACTCAAAGAGTGATGACAATAGAGAGTATGCAGAGTCAATTCTACTGTTTTCATTGTTCATTGAACATGTTTCCTTATTCTCTCAGTTTCTGATTATAATGGCGTTCAACAAACACAAAAATATGCTAAAAGGAATTTCCAATGTGGTTGAAGCAACTTCAAAAGAGGAGCAAATTCATGGAGACTTTGGTATTGATTTAATTAAGATTTTACAAAAAGAAAATCCAGAGTGGTTTACAAAAAACTATCATAAAAGCATTCAGAAAATGTGCAAAGAGGCTTTTGAAGCTGAGAGCGAGGTTGTTGATTGGATTTTTGAGAACGGTGAACTGGATTTTTTGCCAAAGGCAGTAGTCAACGAATTTTTGAAAAATAGATTTAACAATTCCTTAGAAAGCATTGGTGTTGATAAAATATTTGACGTTGACCAGAGTTTGGTTTCAGAAACCGAATGGTTTGATGATGAGATCATTGGAACGAAACACGGTGACTTCTTTGTAAAAAGATCTATTAACTATAGTAAGAAAACTCAAAGCATAACAAGCGACGACCTATTTTAAAACATGCAAACTGACAACCTAACAACCGAAAAAACATTTGAGTGGCTTAACGAGAATAGTAGAAAGTTTCTCGCTGCTGGATACCTAGGAGAAGGTCTTACAGCTGAAGAGCGTATTTTAGACATTGCTAAAAGAGCTGAGGAAATACTTCAAATGCCGGGTTACGCAGATAAATTTTATCACTACATGTCACAGGGCTTTTATTCTTTGGCTTCACCCGTCTGGTCAAACTTTGGAAAAGAACGTGGATTGCCAATCAGTTGCTTTGGATCTCACATTGACGATGATATCGGTAATATTTTATATTCTCAATCCGAGGTTGGAATGATGTCTAAATTGGGTGGTGGCACATCTGGGTACTTTGGTAAAATAAGACACCGTGGGGCTGAAATAAAAGACAACGGTCAAGCATCAGGAGCTGTTCATGTTATGAGATTATTTGAATCCATGGTTGATGTTGTGAGTCAAGGTTCGGTGAGAAGAGGACGTTTTTCTCCATACCTACCGATTGATCACCCCGATATCATGGAGTTTTTAGAAATAGGTTCTGAGGGAAACCCCATCCAAGAACTAACGCACGGAGTGACTGTAACTGATGATTGGATGCAAGCCATGATTGATGGAGACAATGAAAAAAGAACTGTTTGGGCTAAAGTATTACAAAGCCGCGGAGAGATGGGTTACCCATATATTTTCTTTACTGATAATGCCAACAACAATGCTGCGGATGTGTACAAGGACAAAAAATTACCAATATATGCGAGCAATCTCTGTACAGAAATCATGCTGCCTTCGGATCACAACTGGTCTTTTGTTTGCGTATTATCGAGTATCAATGTTTTACATTATGACAAATGGAAAGATACAGATGCTGTTGAAACAATGATTTATTTTTTAGACGCTGTGATTACAGAATTTCTTGAAAAGCTTGACATATATAAAAATTCGGAAAATAGAGACGACCAACAAACATTTCTATTTATGGAAAGAGCCTATAACTTTTCAAAAGAAAATAGAGCACTTGGGATGGGTATTTTAGGTTGGCATTCCTTATTGCAATCCAAAATGTTACCATTTGATAGTCAGGGAGCTTACGATTTAAACAGTGAAGTATTTAAATACATTCAGGCGCGCTCCCACGTTGCTTCCAAAAACCTGGCAGAAAAATTTGGCGAACCGGAACTACTGAAAGGTTATGGCAGAAGGAATACAACCCTAAATGCAATAGCGCCAACTACATCATCAGCTTTCATATTGGGTCAAGTTTCACAAGGCATAGAACCCATTTGGTCAAATATTTATGTTAAGGATATTGCAAAAATAAAAACGACCATCAAAAATCCTTTTTTAGTTAAACTCCTTGAAGATAAAGGGATGAACACCCCTGAAGTATGGAAAACAATTAGAGATAAGGATGGATCTGTTCAAGAACTGGATTTCTTATCTGAAAATGAAAAAGAAGTATTTAAAACCTATTCCGAGATTGATCAACTAACAATTATTTATCAAGCAGCAAATAGGCAAAACTACATAGATCAAGGTCAATCACTCAATATAATTATTCACCCAGATACTCCTACCAAAGAAGTAAATAAAATTCATGTTACAGCATGGAAACTTGGACTTAAATCCTTGTATTATCAACACAGCATGAATGCAGCACAAAAGTTCAAACAAAAAAAGGAGTGTGAAAGCTGCGAAGGTTAATTCGTCAACAGTTTTTCAATTATAAAAAATACAATTAACATCAATGATTAAATACCTAATTCTAATCCTTTGTTTTGTTTTGATGGGTATTAATATTTTTTATTTTGATTATGATTTTGGAATTTTATCAAATGAAAATAGAATTTCGTTGATAGGATTGTTGGCAACCTCTTGTGCTGCACTATTAATCATAATCTTTCTATTCTCTGAGAAAGTTGATAAAATCAATAAGGGTTAGCGATTTGAACCACCTCAACTCCTGCGTCTTTTAGAAATTGAACTCCAGTCGTGTCTTTGTATTGATCTATGTACACCACCCTAACTATACCAGCTTGGTAGATTAATTTACTACAGTCTGTACAGGGCGAAAGAGTCACATACAAAGTTGCACCAGCACATGATTGTGTAGAGGATGCAACTTTCATTATGGCATTGGCCTCCGCGTGAAGTACATACCACTTTGTGTAATTTTCATCGTCCTCACATATATTTTCCATTCCGGTTGGAGTTCCGTTGTAACCATCAGAAATTATCATTCTATCTTTAACGATTAGGGCACCAACTTTTCTTCGTTTGCAATACGAAAGGTTGCCCCACTCCCTTGCCATTCTTAGGTAAGTTTTATCGTATTTATTTTCTTTATTTTTCACTTAAAAAAATATTAGTATAGTTAGTAAACAAATTAGAATTGACATAATTTTTATAAAGTTTTTTGTGAAAAAATTACGCTTGGATTGTAACATTGATGAAAAAAATAAAACAAAAACGACAATTAATATTTGAGCGATTTCTACTCCAAGTGTAAAACCTATCAGTGGTGTAAATTCAATCTGATCAGAAAAAGTAATTTGATCATAAAAACCTGCAAATCCAAACCCATGGATTAGACCAAATATCAAAGAGATGAAATGGCTAAAAGACGTTTTTTTAATTTCCATTTTGGGAATCAGATTGCTGACTGCCGAAAACAAAATTGTAAGTGGAATTAAGAGTTCAATAACATCTAGATTTGGGTTGTATATATTGTAAGTTGATATGAATAGTGATACTGTATGACCAATCGTAAAAAAAGTAACTATCCAAAATAAACTGTAGTATCTTTTAAATGTATAGGGAAGACTTATAGAGCTTAAAAATAGTAAATGATCGTAAGCGTTCAAATCTATAATATGATTTATACCCACTCTTAAATAGAATAAAAATGTATCCATTATTTTATTGATCTTTCCTTTTTAATTTTTTCATAAGCATCTTGAATTTTTTGAAACTTCTCTTTAGCAATCTTTTTATATACATCGTCAAGATTTTGAAGTTTATCCGGGTGATGAATTTTTACTAGTCGTCTGTATGACTTTTTTATTTCATCATTTGTTGCATCACTAGTAACTTCCAATATCTTGTATGCTGAACCAATCTGATCTACAAACATTGCCTTAATACTGTCAAAGTCTGCTAATGAAATTTTGAACAAATTAGAAAATTCCTTAAGCTTCAACAACTCATTATTAGAAACCATTCCATCTGCTTTGGCTACTGAAAATAAAAAATGGATTAACTGAAGTCTTGTAGCGTAATTCGAACTTGTCAGAAAAAAATTACAAATCTCTAAGTATGAAATTTTTTGTTTGTTGACGTTTTCATTGAAAATTTTAAAAATTTTATTTGCTCTATTTTTACCAAAAACCGAAACAAAATATTTTCTAACATAATCCAACTCATTTTGAGAAACCTCTCCATCTGATTTGATTAAAATAGCAGCCAAACCAAGTAAATTCAATTCAAATTTTCCTGAACTGGTTGATAGATTTTTACTTGAGAAAGTAAAATTCTTTTCTATAAAAAGACCAACGAAATATCCTATAAAGAGACCCAGCCAGCTCTTCATAATAAACATTCCAATTAATGCTCCAAGGAATCTCATAAAATTAAAATCAAATTTACAAATGTGGTATATATCTTGTTTAGTATATTTGAAAAAATTATGTATCCACCAGAAATTGTAAATCCAATGAAGTCAGAGCTAACCTCAAAAGGTTTTGTTCAATTGAATTCTGATGATAATATTGAAAACCTGGTTAAGCAAGGAACCAGTCTAATAGTTATAAATTCAATTTGTGGCTGTGCTGCAGCAAATGCCAGACCAGGCGTTCTCAAGTCGCTTGAAAATGGAAAAAAACCTGATCAATTGTTTACCTCATTTGCTGGCGTTGATAAGGATGCCACAAATAATGCAAGGGAGTTGATGTTCCCTTTTCCTCCATCCTCACCATGTATGGCTATATTCAAAGACGGTGAAATTGTTCACATGCTTGAAAGGCATCACATTGAAGGTAGAAATGCCGAGATCATTTCAGAAAACCTCAAAGAAGCCTACAACGAATATTGCTAAATTTTCTTGTTAATTTTTGGAAAAGAAACCCTAAAAGTTGTTTTCCCTTTTTTTGATGAAAATGTAATTTTACCTGAGTGAGCCGTTACTAAGTTTTTTATTATACTAAGTCCAAGCCCCATTCCTTTTGATTTCGTTGTAAAACGAGGCTCAAAAATTTTTTCTTTTAATTTCATTGGTATCCCCACGCCATTGTCAGTAACATCTATAATTGCATTTTTATCAATTTGATATACCAAAACATTAATCTTGGGGATTTCCAATGATTTTGTTGCTTGAATTGAGTTTTTTACAAGATTTGTTATAATTCTTATCAAGCTTGTTCTGTCTATTATGACCTCAATAGATTTTTCTCTTGGCTCATAAACGATATCTTTTTTATTAAATATATCAAGTGCTAACTTGATCGTTTTAATTAAATCAATTTTTTCATTTTTTTGAGTTGGTAAATCAGCAAAATTTGAAAAAGCAGTTGAGATGGAACTTAATACATCAATTTGTTGAATAATTGTTTTACTAAACTCATTGACCTTACTTACCATTTTCGGGTCATTAGGGTCAAATTTTAGTTTAAAGTTTTGAACGCTAAGCTTCATAGGGGTTAGTGGATTTTTTATTTCGTGGGCAACTTGCTTAGCCATTTCTCTCCATGCTAATTCCCTCTGGGATTTTGATAATTTTTTTACATTATTATCAATTTGATGAACCATGTTGTTATAAGAATTAACTAAGGAATACATTTCCTTACTGTTGACATTAAGGTCAATTTTTTTATTGATTTTATCCAGTCTCATTTGCTTCATCTTAAAAATTAAAGCAGATATTGGGTTAGTGATATAGCTTGAGACCAAATATGATATCATGATAGCTAAAACAAAAAGTAAAAAATAAACCTGAACTAAATTTAGTATGTAAGAATTAATCTCATAGGTGTTTAACCTGTCGTCATCAATATATGGGAAATTAAGAATCCATATTGGTTTTTCATTAATATTAAAAATATAGGAAAAAGAGGATCGTAAAAGTGTTTCATCTTCATTTCTAGTTATTACAATCTTAGAATCTTCACTATTTTCTAAATCCGTTAAAACCTTTCTTGGAAGAGTCTCTGTTTCATCATCACTAACCGTTGATCCAATCAAGGAACCATCAATATCATAAAGAGTAAAGTTTATATTCTGAATTTCAGAAATCTTGATAATTTCATTTGTTAAGATTGAATCTAAAACTGTATTAATACTAATATTCTGTTCTGGCTTCTGATTAAATAAAAAAGATAATTGATTATCTTCTATTTGTGATCTTTCTTCAAGCAAACTTCTAAGGGCTCTTTGAATTTGAGCTTCTTTTCTTTCTAATCTCAAACCATGGTAGTAGTCTGAACTTTCCCTGATTTGATAATTTGTTACGACACCTGTCAATAAAAAAGAAATTAAAACAAGAAAAATCATAGATAGAAAAATTCTTGTTCTCAGAAATAACTTAGGTGATTTCATTATTTTTTTATTCAAATTTATAAGAAACAATAATTGTTCCTTTCTAATATTCTATTTTTGATACTTTAGTTTAGGTTCAATACTTTAATATCTCTTAAAATGAGTAAAAAAACAATTCTTGAGGTAAAAAATTTAAAAATATCTTCTAAAAAGAATTATTTGATACATGACCTATCCTTTAAGGTTAACTTCAAAGAAATTTTAGGAATAGTTGGGGAGTCAGGAAGTGGTAAATCACTAACAGCACTATCTATAGTTGACTTGATAAAGTATAAGGGTCTGAAACAAGAAGGTGAAATTGTTTTCAATAATAGTATAATAGAAACTGTCGAAAACAAGTCTTGGAAAGCAAAAAAAAGTGAAATTGCTATTATTTTTCAAGACCCAGCGAGTTACCTAAATCCTTCTATGAAATGTGGGGATCAAATTAAAGAGTGCATAGATGGTAAAATAAACAAAGTCAATGAAGCAACCAATCTTTTAAAAAAGGTTGTAATGGACGATCCTGTGGCTTGTTTGAATAAATATCCACATGAACTTAGTGGGGGTCAGCAACAAAGAGTGATGATCGCCATGGCATTAGCAAAAAAACCAAAAATCTTAATAGCAGATGAAGCAACCTCCTCACTCGACACAATTATTAAAAAAGAAATCATTAATCTTATAATTGAACTTAAATATGAGCTTGAATCCAGTCTAATCATTGTAACACATAATTTAAATCTTATTAAGAATATCTCTGATAGAATTATATTAATGAAAGAGGGTAAAATTTGTGAAACCCGTTCAACAAAATCATTCTTTAAAGACCCAAAAACAAGCTATGGCAAAAAGTTAATCAAAAATTCTAAAATTAAATTTTCGAACACCAAAAGCGTAAGAAATAATGAAATTTTAAGCCTTAAAAATATTCAATTAGAAATAGGTTCATCTAATATTTTAGACAAAATTAATTTCGTTTTAAAGGAAAAGGAATCCATTGGTATAATAGGGGAGTCTGGCTCTGGAAAAAGCTCAATTTCTAAATGTATAATTGGCTATTACAAGAATTATAGTGGTGAAATAAAATATAAGGGGGTGAATATAAAGGATTATACTAGAAAATCATTAAGTAAGGAAATTCAATTAATTTTTCAAGACCCCTATTTATCTCTTGATCCTAAAATTAGGATTATAAACCATATTCAACAAGTCTTAAAATTTCACTACAATCATTCAAACAGTGAAGCTAAAACACGGGCTAAAGAATACTTATCATTGGTGAATTTAGATGAAAAACTTTTTGATAAATACCCAAAACAGCTTTCTGGAGGCGAAAGACAAAGAGTGGTAATTGCTACTGCGATATCATTAAATCCTAAAATTTTAATTTGTGATGAATGTGTCTCAGCACTTGATAGTTCAACAAGGTTCTCAATTTTAAATTTGCTAACTGATCTGAAAAATAATTTGGATTTTTCTTTAATTTTTATTTCACACAATTTGCAGGTAGTTAAATCAATTTCAGATAAAATTATTGTATTAAAAAATGGAAAAATTATTGAAAAAAAATTACAATCAAAGCTTACTAACTCGAAAAATGAATATGTAAAAAAACTCCTTAAATCATCATTTTAATGAATTTACCTTTTTTAACAATTGAGCCTTTTTTTCATTTTTTATCAATTTTGATTTTGATATACCTAACCTTTTCATCATTATTTAAATACATTAAGAAAAGAGACTATAGTTTATTTGATTTTAGGGTCAGTATTTTTTGTATAATTTTTTATGCCATTGATTTGATATTAAATACGATAAAAGAAGAAGTATTTTCAACGGCTTTAGCTGTAGGTTTGGTTTTTTGTGTATTTGGTTTAATAATTCACAATGAACAAGTAAAAAAAGAGAAGAAGTTTTTAAGACTTTTTATATTTTTTGGTCTTGCTCTTTTTTGCTCTATATTAAGTGCTTTATAAAACAAAAGCATTCACCAGGGAATGCTTTTATTATAATCATGAAAAAATTAATACTTAAAATTAACTTATTTTTGAGGGCTGATTTATTAAAAATCTGTTAAAATGAAAAAGAAAAGAATTGGTATTTTGGGATCAGGTAGCTGGGCAACAGCTTTAGTAAAAATACTTTCAGAAAATACTTTAAATTTAAACTGGTTCATCAGAAATCCTAAAACAGTTGACCAGATTAGATCTGTCGGCAGAAACCCTAGATACTTAAGTTATGTTGATCTAAATTTAAATAAGCTTCATATATCATCAGATATTAATAAAGTTATTAATGATAGTGAGATACTTATAATAGCAATCCCATCCCCTTTCATTGAATCATCACTAATTTCATCAAAAAAGTTAATTTCAAAAAAAATCTTAGTATCAGCATCAAAAGGTATCATACCCGAATCATTTTTAACTATAAGTGAGCATTTAAATCGAGAATATAATATTCCAAAAAAAAACTTAGCTATAATTAGTGGGCCAAGTCATGCTGAAGAAGTGGCGCAAGAGAAATTAACTTATTTAACTGTTGGTACAAATAATTTAAAGTTGGGAGAACATATTTCTAGCTTATTAAACACAAAATATATCATTTCCACGGTTTCTAGAGACATGACTGGAATTGAAATTAGTTCAAGTCTAAAAAATATTTATTCAATAATGGTAGGAATCGCACACGGGTTAGGGTATGGAGACAATTTTATTAGCGTATTAATAAGTCACAGCTCAAAAGAAATGAGCGATTTTATAGAAGCCATTCACAAAATCAAGAGAAAAATTAATCACTCTGCATATCTTGGTGATTTATTAGTTACAACTTATTCATCCTTTAGTAGAAACAGGACTTTCGGGAATATGATTGGAAAAGGTTATTCTATTAATTCAGCAAAAGCGGAAATGAATATGATTGTTGAAGGTTATTATGCTACAAAAAACGCATCACTAATTTCAAAAAAATTATCGAAGAAATTTTTAATTATTGATGTTTGCCATAAAATATTGTTTGAGAATAGAAGTGCTAATAAGCAAATAAGAGAACTATCAAAAGAACTATATTGAGGATTTAAATTGCTGTAAGAATCTTATGTCATTTTCATAAAATGTTCTTATATCCTCGATTTGATATAACAACATTGTTATTCTCTCTATTCCCATTCCAAATGCATAACCAGAAAACTTATTGGGGTCAATCTTACAGTTTTCTAAAACATTTGGATCAACCATACCACAACCTAGAATCTCTAACCATCCTGTACCCTTTGTGATTCTATGATCAGCCTCAGAATTCAGACCCCAATAGATATCAAGCTCAGCACTAGGTTCAGTAAAAGGAAAATATGAAGGTCTTAGTCTTATTTTACTTTTACCGAATAGTTGCTCAGTAAAATGTAATAAGGTTTGCTTCAAATCAACAAAAGAAACATTTTTATCAATATATAATCCTTCAATTTGATGGAAGAAACAGTGGGATCGTGCTGAAATATCTTCATTTCTGTAAACTCTTCCTGGTGATATTGTTCTGATGGGAGGCTCATTGTTTTCCATATGCCTAATCTGGACTGATGAAGTGTGAGTTCTTAACAAGTAGTCAGGATTCTTAGAAACATAAAAGGTATCTTGCATGTCTCTTGCAGGGTGATATTCAGGAAGGTTAAGGGCGGTAAAGTTATGCCAATCATCCTCTATCTCAGGACCCTCTGAAATATTAAAACCAATTTTTGAAAATATATCTATAATCTTATTTTTTACAATTGAAATTGGATGTCTTGAGCCTAGTTTTAGAAAATCTGCAGGGAGTGTATAGTCTACTACATTTTTATTATTTGAAACAACTGAAAGCTCATCTTTTGATTTATCAATGATTTCACCAATCTTTATTTTTAGATCGTTAATCTTGGCACCAAACTTTTTTCGTTTATCAACATCTATGTCTTTAAGTTTCGCAAACAGACTAGGTATAATTCCCTTTTTGGAAAAGAATTTTATTCTAAATTGTTCTAGTTCATCTAGACTTTTTATTGAGATTTTTTTTATATCAGATAAATGATTGTCAATTTCTTTTAGCATAACTTTAGCTAAAATATTCTAATTAAATTTAATTTTAAAACTGTAAACATAAAATCTTCATTTTGAATATAATTGATATTGCAATCATTATTGTACTTCTGTATGCATTTTTAAAGGGCTTTTTCAATGGTTTTATAAATGAAATTTCTTCATTTATAGGTTTTCTAATAGCAGCATTGGTTTCATATAACTTTTCTGAACCTTTAGCCAATTTATTAATCGATTTTATTGAGTTCGATAAAAAGATTCTAAATGCTGTATGCTTAATAATACTATTTATAGTAACTGCACTCATATTTAAAATATTTGGAAAAGGATTTACGAAATTGATTAAGTTTATTTCGTTGGGTGTTTTAAATAGATTAATGGGTGGGTTTTTTAGTGCATTGAAATACATTATTCTTTTTACAACAATTTCAATTATTTATAAAAACTTTATTCAGATATATCCTGAATTATTATCAAATAATTATGTTGAGTCCTCTAATTCATACCAATTAATGATCAGACTAGGAGAGTATGTAATGGAAAATTTTGACGCGGCTTATTTTATTTAATCTTTCTGAAAGATATTGTTGGGACCCAACCCTCACTGCCATTTGATAGTTCAATTAAAGACCAATCATTTATAGTTTCTTTAATATTTATCTTCAATCCTTCATGTAATTTAAATATCTCTTCTGATCTTAAATTAGGTTCGCTTCTAAAGGAAATCTCCTTATCATATAATATTGCAGGATTACTATCGAGATAATTATTTTTTGAATTAATTGACACAATCAATGTGATTATAAAAATAATAAGACTAGTGCTTGAATATGTGAAATACTTTCTTTTATGAACTGAGGTTTTTGAAATAACAAATAATATAAAAAAGATAGTGAATAGCAACTGAAAAAATATTGTAAAAAATTGCCAATACTCATAACTAAAAGTTGATAAAATTGAATCAAATAAAACAGTTATTTGATTTTTAGGTAAGGTTTCAATTTTATCTATTAACATGTTTTGGGCATATGTTAGATTAATTTTTACACTTTCATTATCAGGATCAAGTAATAATGCTTTTTCATAATAAAAAATAGAGTTCGGAGTATCGTTAATTTTATAATAAGAATTTCCAATGTTAAAATACAAATCAGCAGAGTGTAATCCGTCGTCAATTATCCCTGAGTAAACCTCAATAGCATCAATATACTTGCCCTCGTTGTAGAGCGTGTTTGCTTTATCAAAATCGCTGTTTTGAGAAAATGAATAGTTTATTAATAATATTAAAAAAAGGTGCCTCATAATTTAAAATTTTGCAGTTTCATGATTAATTCAACAGATTTCTCATAATCATTATTTGTATCAAATTCTGAATTAGGTGTGAATTTAAAATACTGACATGTGTTTAGTATTTTTAGCAAATCCTGAATTGTATTTTTGTCAACTCCAATTTTTGTTAATTTTTGCTTTATACTTTCAGTAACTAGATCAGTATTTTTAAAATTAAATTTCGTTGTTAAAAAACCCGTAATACACGTTTCCAATGACTCATAAAAAAGTTCTTTTTCATTGAGATATTTTTTTGCATTTTCTAAAGACTTAATAGCTAATTTATTAGCAACATTATTATTGTCGATAGAATTGGAGTTTCTGAACAAAAAGAATCTTAAAGCCAAAACTATAAAAAATAGGAAGAAAAAAATGAAGGTTATTATATATTGAAAATACTGATCAACTAATGAATGTTTTTTTATTATTTTAAAAAGATTAGTTTCAAGTTCGATAAAATTAAACTGGCTTTTTGAGCTCAAAATATTTTTACTGGACACATTAGAATCATCATTACTTGTGACAACGGATGATGTTGGGCCATCCAAAATGTTTATGATTAATTCTTCTGTCGAAATTTTTACATATTTTTTTTCACGTGGATTGAAATAAATAAATCTAGTTGATGGTATAGGATACTTTCCTTGAAACTGCGGAACAATAGTATAAGTGTTTGAAATTGAACCATTCATTCCTGAAAGACCAACTTTTACGTTTTCATTAAATTCTGGATCATATTTTTCTAAAGAAGAAGGAACAATAAGATCAGGAATCGAAAACAACTTAAGGTTTCCGCTTCCAGAGATTTTTAATTCGACTTGAAATGATTCATTTGCTGATAACTCGCTTCTATTAGACTCTGCATATATTTTAAAATTTCCAACAGCCCCATTAAATTCTTCGGGCTTATTTTTTTCAGGAAAAGGTTTAGTAATAATTTTTACTTTTTTGGATGAAACCTTATTTGAGGTCTGTGAATAGATTACATTTCCAAAGAAATCTCTTCTGTTTGTTGGAACATCAATAGTAACATCAAGTGTTAATGGGTTAATTTCAATATCACCTTCTTTTTGTGGATATAATAGCATTTTTTTCCACGTGACGTAATTATAACTCTTTCCGTTATGGGAGGTTCTATTTATTTCAAGCCTTGGAATTTTTATATTTTGAGACCAAAAGTTCTTAAAATCTGGGGCATCAACTTCACTTAAATTCGTGACATTTATTTTTGGACTAAATAGTAATTTGTAAACAACAGAAATCGGTTCATTTAAATATGGTGAACGCTTTGAAACTTCGGCAATTAATTCTAAATCATCACTAACTATAGTATCAGGATTGTTTGGAGAAAGTGAAGAGTTTACAGCTTCCGTTACTAAAACGTTAACAGTACTGGTCTTGTAAATGTCACCTTCAATTTCAATTGAAGCCTGACCTATTTTAAATCTTCCTCTATTAATTGGAGTTAAAAAATATGTATAAGTTTTGGAGAAACTTCTAACACCATTGATCCAACTATTACTTACAGATTGATTGGGTCCTCCAACAACTTCAAACCCCAAAAAAGTAGGTGGAGTAAAGTTATCTCCGTCCTTATTAATTTTAAAATCAACTCTCAAGTTTTCATTGATACCCAAAGTTTCTTTACTTACATTGGCTTCAAATTTTACTTGAGAAGATGTAAAATTTATAAAAAGAATAGAAATAATTATAATTACTTTTTTCATTACCAATCTTTTTTATTTGATTTCTTTGGTGATCCTTTCATTTTTTTCTTATTAACTTTTTCTTGGACCTTTTTTTCCTCCTTATTCATCGCCTCTAAAATATTTTTCAATTGTTGTGGTGATATTTCAGGTTTTTTTTGCTTTTCTTTCTTTTCTTTTGAGTCAGATTTATTTTTTTGATCATCATTTTTTTTATTCTGCTGATCTGGTTTATCATCTTTTTTTTGTTGATCGTCTTTATTATCCTTGTTGTCTTTTTTATCGTTCTGGTTTTGATTGTTATTTTTATTTTTTAACAATTCTTTAGCCAATACATAATTATATCTAGTTTCTTCATCATTAGGATTATTAAGTAAAGATCTTTTAAATGCATCAACGGCGCCCTGATAATTTTCTTCCTGCATATACGTATTGCCTAAATTATGGTATGCTCTATGTAAGCTTTCCTTGTCACTCAATTTTTTTATTGATTGACTGTAATTAAACCTTGCTTCAGGACTGAGGTTATTTTTGTACAATGAATTGCCTAAGTTGTAAGGTGCGGTTGGATTTAAGGAATCCTTGGAAAATGATTTCCTGTAATTATACTCAGCTGTATTGAACTCTTGATTTTCAAAGTAAGTATTACCGTCGAAAAGAAACTTTTTTGAATCAATATTTTCCTTCACGTTTTGTGAAAAAATAAAAAAAGGAAACAATAAAAAAATAGTTTTATTTGTCATCATTAAATAAGTTTAGTTTTTCAATCCATTTTGTTTTTTTCTCAAATAAAAAACTATCTATCAATATTAAAAATAATGAAAGAGCTAAAAACCATTGGAATTGATCTTTGAAACTTGTGAATTCCTTAGCCTCAAATTCTTTTTTGTCCATATCTTTCAGTAGTGAAATGATTTCCTCAACCACATCACTTGTTATTTCCCCTTTAATATATTTTCCTTGAGATTGATCAGCCAATTTTTTTAGAAGATCTGAATTAAGTTTTGTGATAACAACACCACCCTTTTCATCTTTTTTATAAGACTTTATGATATTTTTTTCTCTAATTGGTATTGGCGAACCTTTTTCACTTCCAACACCAATTGAAAAAATAATAATACCCGAATCTTCAATTGTTGAATTTATTAGATTTTCCTGATACTCATGATCCTCACCATCAGATAGTATACAAACTATTCTGTTAGTTTGATTTTCATCATCAAAATATGTACTTGAAAGTTGAATTGCGTCAACAATTGAGGTTCCTTGTGAAGAAATCATATCAGTATCTAAACTCTCCAAAAACATTCTTGCAGATGAGAAATCAGATGTAATTGGTAATACTGGGATTGCTGAAGAAGCATAAGCAACCAATCCAACTCTGTCAGATCCAAGTTGATTTATTAGTTGGGATACTATTCTTTTGGACTTTTCAATCCTGTTAGGTGCAATGTCCTCCGCCAACATACTTTTTGATACATCAACTGCAAAAACAATATCAACTCCTTCCCTCGTAACTGTCTTTAACTCAGTTCCAATTTTGGGATTGACAAGTCCAATTATTAAAAAAATAATTGCTAATATTTGAACTACTAATTTTAATGAATCTTTACTCTTCGAGAATTCAGGGACTAAATAATTCAGACTATCAATTGAAAAATTGTTCCGAATAACCTTATTTTTCCAATATTTATTGTAAATGAAAACCATTATAATTATCGGTATAATTAGCAGCAGATAGAAAAATTTTATTTCATCTAGTTGATACATTAAAAAGCACTTTTATAAATTAATTTTCTAGTTAAATACTCCGTTATAAAAAGAGAAAGAGCCAGGATGATTAAAAAGCGATATTTTTCATCTTTTTCTGAATACCTAATCTCCTCTATTTCTGTCTTTTCAAGTTTATCAATTTCCTTGTAAATACTCTCCAAGCTTTTGTTATCAGTAGCTCTAAAATAAAGTCCACCTGTTTTTTCAGCAATTCCACTAAGTAATTCCTCATCAATTTCAACTTTAGTCATTCCAAATCTGAATGATCCATCTCTATTTATAGCAACAGGTGCCAAAGCATTCCCATTTGTTCCAAGACCAATTGTATAAGTTTTAATTCCATAATTTAGGGCTAAGTCTGAGGCTGTTTCAGGATCTATAACTCCTGTATTATTAACTCCATCGGTAAAAAGGATAATTACTTTACTTTTTGCTTTACTATCCTTCAATCGGTTTACGGATGTTGCTAAACCCATTCCAATAGCAGTTCCGTCCTGAATAACGCCATCAAATACAATATCCTGTAAAGATGAAAGAATTAATTTTTCATCCGACGTAACAGGTGTTTTGGTATAACTTTCACCTGCATATATTACAATTCCTATACGGTCATTTAATCTGCCCTTAACAAATTCTGATGCTACATTTTTTAATGCATCCAACCTATTTGGCTTTAGATCTCTTGCTAACATACTTGATGATATATCAACAGCAATAACAATATCAATTCCGCTACTTGATTTGGATCTTGTTGAGTTACTCACCTCCTGGGGACGAGCAATAGAAACAATAATTAAAAAAATTGAAAGCAAACGTATAATATCCAAAAAAGGATAAAGTTTTGATTTTAGACTTGGTTTAAAATCGGTGATTGATGAAAACTTCATAAAACTCTTTCTTTTTTTGTTAGTAAAATAAAAAAAGTAAGCAATAACCGGAATTAAAACCAGTAACCATAAAAATTCGGGATTTTGAAATTTTAAATCTGTCATTTTTCAAATTTTAAAGAAGTTAAAATCTTGTCTATAATTTGACTTTGTATGTTATTATCAATTTCATAAATCATTTCCAAAAGAAGAAGCTTATTGTTAAAATCAAAAATTATAATATTATAGTTTTTCTTGGTTTTAATGTTATTGTCATCAAATGACCCAAATACTTTATTTGCCTTATTGCCATTACCAATATCAACTTGTTCCTCTTTTGTTATAATATTTTTAAAATCTCTTTTTTTAAATTCATCCAACAATTCATTCAAAATATCTTGATTTTCAGTTTTGGTTTTTACGTAAAGGCTTAAACTAATTGACCCATCTTTAGAAATATAATTTAAATTATTTGATAGTGAATCTGATGATCTTACAAATGCATCAGGTGATTGTAATTTTAGATTGAATTCTGTATAAACACTTTCAACCCAATCTTGATTTAGTAATTTTTTATCCGAATTAAATGTTATAGAATCTATTGATTTTGGTATGCCTAATAAAAAGATCACAATAGATAATATAGTGAGGATAACTGTTAGGGCAGATGATAAAATATATTTTATCTTTTTATTTTTGAGTTTTTTTAGGAACTTAATCTCTTCTTGTTTTCTTTTTTCATTATCCTTTTGCTCATTGTTAGGTATTGATTTTTTTGCAGAAGAAATTATCTCTTTTATTTTAATTTGATCGCTATTAATGGTGTTTTGGTCAATTTCTAGCCTTGCAAACTTCACAAGATCAGAGTTTTTTAATACTTCAAATAGTGAATTAATGGTATTGTCTGAAAGATTTATTTTTTCTGATATTTTTAAAAGTTTTAATTTATTTATAAGTTGATTGGATGTACTCTCCATTGCATTTGGATCAATAGAATCATCTTCAAAATACCTTTTGACAATTTCAATTAATCTGGAATAGAATTCTTTTAGATCTTTTTGATTATCAAGTTTTGATTTCTCGATTTCTTGTAAACTTAGAACTGCTTTTTCAAAGGGTGTCTGAAATATAAATTCAACGGATTTTAATTTTTTATATGATCTGTAAATCAAAAATAAAACTAAGCATCCCAAAAGAAACAATATGGGGGATACTATGATTTTAAATATTGAGCTATTGGGGTTATCAGCAAATTTTATTTCCTTAATATCAAAAAACCTTTTTGATACAGTATCAACCTTTATTGTTATGACATCAATGTCTATTTTTTCAGTCAAATATATCTTCTTTCCAATAGATAATTCTTGTGGATTTATTAAATAAGATCCCTCATCAAAATGAGTTAAATTAAATTTTTTCCTTATAATTTTTTTACTCTTTAAATAGTTGGTGTCTACAGGAAATTGATCGGCAATTGTAAAAGGACTGAAATTAAAATTTTCTGGAAAATTGATTTCTTGAAAGCTGTTGCTTTCTATAATTATGTTATAAGAAAACTGCTCACCCACCTTAATTGACGTCGTATCAACTACTGATTTAACGACTATGCTATCCTGGGAATAACTCAGGTGAAAAGCAAATAAGCAAATTACAATCTTTAGAAAAAAATTAACCACGATTTTTAAAATAACCTAATAATAACTTGACATAGTCTTGATCCGTTCTACAACTAATTACGCCAGCTCCTGACTTTTTAAATAGCTTTTCAAAAAAATCTCTCTTTTTTATATACTCTGACTTGAAAAAGTTTCTAATTTTTTTTGATGAAGTATCCACCAGCTTATAATTTTTTGATTCCTGATCATACATTGAGACAAAACCAATTTCTGGAAATTCTTCCTCAAACTTATCAAAGATTCTTATACCTGTTAGGTCATGCTTTTTGGAAGCAATAGACAAGGGTTTTTCATAATCCTCAGAATTAAAATCAGATATTAGAAAAGCAATTGATTTCTTTTTTATTATACTTGAGAAAAACTCCAATGCAACTGAAATATCAGTTTTAGAGTTTTTAGGTTTAAACTCAATAAGCTCTCTGATAATTCTTAAAATATGTGATCTACCTTTGCTAGGTGGGATAAATAACTCAATTTGATCAGTAAAAAGAATTAAACCAACCTTATCATTGTTCTGGATAGCAGAAAAAGCTAAGGTAGCTGAAATCTCAGTGACAATATTCTTCTTAATCTGATCTTCAGACCCAAAAAGTTTTGAACCACTAATATCAACCATAAGCATTAGTGTAAGTTCCCTTTCCTCCTCAAAAACTTTTACAAAAGGTTCATTGTACCTTGCAGTTACATTCCAATCAATAGTTCTCACATCATCTCCGAACTCATAAGATCTAACCTCACTAAAAGTCATACCCCTTCCTTTAAAAGTGCTTTGGTACTCGCCACCAAAGACATTGTTGGTAAGCTTTTTAGTTTTTATTTCAACCTTTCTTACCTTTTTTATGATCTCTTTTGTATCCATCTATTGACTAGGGAACCTCAACCGAATTAACAATTTTATCTATAATATCTGTAGAACTTATATTTTCCGCCTCAGCTTCATAGGTCAATCCGATTCTGTGTCTTAATACATCATGAATAACAGCCTTGATATCTTCTGGTATAACATAACCTCTTCTTTGAATAAATGCATGACATTTTGCTGCTTGAGCTAGATTAATACTTCCTCTTGGTGATGAGCCAAAACTAATTAGAGGTTTTAAATCTTCTAAATTATTTTGTTCCGGGTAACGAGTTGCAAAAATTAATTTTAAGATATATTTTTCAATTTTTTCATCCATGTAAACTTGCTTTACAGATTCTTGTGCCTTTAGTATGTCTTTAATTGAAATAACAGGCTTTACTTTACTAAACGATTCGTTAATATTTGATCTGACAATCAATTGCTCATCCTCAAACTCAGGATAAGATATTACACACTTTAACATGAATCTGTCCATTTGAGCCTCAGGAAGTGGATAGGTTCCCTCCTGCTCAATAGGATTCTGAGTTGCCATTACTAAGAAAGGTAATTGAAGTTTAAAAGTATTATCCCCAATTGTAACTTGCTTTTCTTGCATTGACTCAAGTAAAGCTGATTGGACTTTTGCAGGTGCTCGGTTTATTTCATCTGCCAAAACAAAATTTGCAAAAATTGGCCCTTTCTTAATCGAGAAATCGTTCTGCTTTATGTTATATATCATTGTACCAACAACATCAGCTGGTAACAGGTCAGGGGTAAATTGAATTCTACTAAATGTTCCCTTAACTGCTTGACTTAATGTATTAATAGCAAGGGTTTTTGCAAGACCAGGTACTCCTTCGAGAAGAATGTGACCTTTACCAAGTAATCCAATTAATAGCCTTTCAAGCATGTATTTTTGACCAACTATTACTTTATTAATTTCAAGGAGTAGTAAATCAATGAATTCACTGTCTTTCTTTATTTGAGCATTAATTTTATTAATGTCAATATTGTTATTTTCCATAAGATATATTTCAGCTTAACAATTTTATTAAAAAATGTTCAGTTAAAGTGTTAAATAATGGTTAAAGAGATTGATTAAGATTTATATAGATTTTTATTATTTATTAACTCTATAATTTGATCTGGAACAAGGTGGTCAATATTTTGTTCCATTCTGATCTTATCTCTTATTTCAGAGGAAGAAATTTCCATTAATTTACAATCACAGATTTTTACTTTTGGATGATCCTCTAAAATAATATTTGTATTGGATTCCATTTCTCTTGGATATACATAAACCCCAGTATCTAAAATTGTTTCATAATTTTTCCATTCGTTTAGATGAATCAAGTTATCTTGACCAATAATTACAGAAAAATTAATTTTGGGGTGCACCTCTAAAAGTTTTGAAATTGTATCAGACGTATGGTTTGGTTGTTTTAAAGAAAACTCAACATCAGAACAAACAAAATTTGCATTGCCATCACAAAACTTTTTAACCATTTCAAGCCTAATTTTTTCATCGGTTAAAACTAGTTTTTCTTTATGTGGGTTATGAGGTGTTACAACAAACCAAATTTGATCAAAATAATTTTTTAAGAAATATGATGCAATTTGGTCATGTCCAATATGAAGAGGATCAAAGGTGCCTAAAAATAAACCAACTTTCATTTCAGGAATCTCTCAACTTTATCAATTAATTCTTGTTTTGCAACATCCAAATCTTCATTAATAATTACTGAATCAAAATCAGCTTCTTTTTTCATTTCAATTTCTGCTTTACCGACTCTTTCTTTTATTTCACTAGGGTCATTCTTTTCTCTATCAATTAATCTTTTTTCTAAAATGTCAATACTGGGAGGTTTAATAAAAATTGAAATCGAAAGACTTTTAAAATACTTTTTTAATGATAGTGCACCTATTACATCAACATCAAAAACTATATTGTGGTTGACAATCAGATTATTTACTTCTGACTTTAGAGTCCCATAATACATATCTTCATAAACTTTTTCGTATTCAATAAAATCTTGGTTATCAATACTATTTTTAAATTCTTCTTGTGAAAAAAAGAAATAATCCTTTCCATTAATTTCATGATCTCTTTTTTTTCTTGTTGTTGCAGAAACAGAAAATTTAAAGTTTAGTTTTTCAATAGAAAGAAGGTGTCGGGCAAGAGTAGTTTTTCCACTTCCTGAGGGTGCACTTAATATTACTACCTTGCCTGCCATTATAGAATATTTAATAATTGTTCTCTGATTTTTTCTACACATGACTTCATCTCTACAACATGGTTTTGAATTAATGCATTGTTGGATTTTGATCCTATTGTATTTATCTCTCTACCCATTTCTTGACATATAAACCCTAGCTTTTTCCCTTTTTCAATTGATTTATTTTTTAGAGTCTCATTAAAAAAATTGATATGACTACCTAACCTCATTAACTCCTCATTAATATCAATTTTTTCCAAGTAATAAAACATCTCTTGTTCAAATTTTCCGTGGTCATATTCAACGTTTAAATTTCTAGCTTTCTTTTCTAAATTTTCCTCGATGAATTTTTTATGATAGTTACTCTCTCCTTTTATTTTTTCAGAATATAAATTGATCATTTTGATGTTTTTTTCCAAATCTTTTTTTGTGTTGCTACCCTCTTTATTTCTAAAAGAAATTAATTCTTTAATAACAGATTTTAGATGAGATATTATTTTTTTTTCTACTTTTTGAGAAATCTTGTTCTTGCTTTTATTAATAGTATTCGGAAGATTTAAGATTGAATTTAACAGTTGTGATTTGTCAAATTTTGATATATCATTCAGATCTTTAAAATAGTTTTTTATAACCTTTTTATTAAAACTAAAAGATTCTTCAGAAACTCCTAAAATTTTAACACTTAGCTCTACTTTGCCTCTAAACAAAAATTTTTTTAGAATATTTCTGATATCTAATTCATATTTATGCAAAACTGTTGGTAAGGAAATTTTTGCATCAAAATACCTGCTATTCAGTGTTTTTAATTCAATATTTATTTCTAAATCATCAATTTTAAAAGAGTTTGACCCGTATCCGGTCATTGATTGAAGCATGTACAAAATTATAAAATCTTTTTGAGTATTCTAATCAATTTCTCTTATCCAAATATTTCTAAAACTTACTTTAGAGCAACAATGTTCTTGTATAGCTATAGGCCCATCCCCGTGAACTATGTTTTTGGGAGGCCCAACATTTTCTGTTGAACCTAAAACTTTAACATTATTATGTATCAATATACCGTTATGGAAAACTGTAATAGAACCTTCTTGAAATTTTTTACCAAATTCATCAAACTTGGGAGACACAAAAATCACATCATAGGATTGCCATTGTCCATCTTGTCTAGATGCATTAACAAGGGGTATATATTGTTTATAAATTGATCCAGCCATCCCATTAACATATGTTTGATTATCGAAACTATTCAAAATTTGTATTTCATAAAGATTGTGAAAAAAAACTCCACTATTCGATTGATATTGTGATCTGTCCTTGTATTTTAACTCACTACATCCCCAAAACCTTTTCAAACCAAACTCATCAGGACATAAATCTTCAAAATCTAAAATACCGTCTTCATCACGGTCGGACTCCCTGTCAATTTCAGATGAAGTTTTCCATTCGATATGAAGTTGAACGGAACCAAAATTTTCAATTGTTTGAATTCCCTCACCAGGGTTTTCAGAAAACATTGATCCATCATTATCAATTTTCCAATTAGATTTTTCATTTGACCATCTTTGTGACCAGTTCTTAAGGTTTTTTCCATTGAATAGAATTGTAGCATCGCTAGGTGGATTTGAAAAATTTACTGAACTGATTTTTTTGGGTACTGGCCCCCACAACTCAGTGTCTTGTGGAGTTTGTGAAAATAAAATACAAGGGATTAAAAAAAAGTAAATGAATTTTCTAATCAATACCCAAAATTTTATTTATATTATCGTCTTCTCCCCCTGCAAAATCATCAAAGATTTTTGAAGTAACTTGAATGATGTGATTATCAATGAATTTTGAACCTTCTTTTGCTCCTTGCTCTGGACTCTTTATGCAACATTCCCATTCTAAAACAGCCCAACCATCAAATCCATATTGACACAGCTTTGAAAAAATTGTTTTAAAATCTACTTGACCATCACCCAATGATCTAAACCTTCCAGGTCTATCAATCCAATCTTGATAACCACCATAGACTCCTGATTTTCCTGTTGGATTAAATTCAGCATCTTTTACATGAAACATTTTTATGTAATCGTGATAGAAGTCTATAAATTGTAAGTAGTCCAATTGTTGTAAAACAAAATGACTTGGATCATACAACATTTTTACAGAGGAATGATTTTTTGTTATGGCTAAAAATTTTTCAAATGTAATGCCATCATGCAGGTCTTCCCCAGGATGAATTTCATAACAAATTTGAACATCTTTTTCTTTTGCATGATCAAGAATTGGCATCCATCTATTTGCAAGTTCTTTAAAACCTGCATCTACTAAACCAATAGGTCTTTGAGGCCATGGGTACATAGTATGAAACATTAGTGAACCTGAAAAAGAAGCCATTGGTTTTATTTCTAAAAAACTGCTGGCATTTATTGCACTAATCATTTGACTTTTGGCCCATTTTGTTCTTTCACCAACTTTTCCATGTAAATTTTTTGGAGCAAATGAATCAAACATAATGTCATAACTAGGATGTGTAGCAATCAGTTGACCTTGTAGGTGTGTTGCAAGTTCACTAATTTTAAGACCATTCTCTTTAACAATACCTTTTATTTCGTCACAGTAGGTTTTACTTTTTCCTGCAGTTTCTAAGTCAAAAACTCTATTATCCCAAGTAGGAATTTGTATGGCCTTATAGCCCAGTTTTTTTGCCCATTTTGAGATGCTATGTAGGTTGTTAAATGGCTTATCATCTCCTAAAAACTGAGCCAAAAAAATTGCAGGACCTTTGATGGTTTTCATGTATTTATAATTTTTTCTAATAACTTCTTTGTAGCAAGAATTCCTTCATCTTCACTCAATCTATTTCCTTCATATTCTATTCCAATATAACCTTCATATGGGTGATCATTAACTATCCTCATCATTTTGTAGTAGTCAATATACTTCTCATCACCATTATCTAAAAAATCATAAGATTTAGCACTGAGAGCTTTAGCAAAAGGCATTAAATCATTAATTCCTTCATATCTATCATACCATTTTTTACAAATATTTAGATTTGCTGGATTTGGGGAGCCTTTAATGCAAAAGTTTCCAAAATCAGGTAAGGTTCCACAGTTATCTTGTGTTATTGATTTCATAACATCAGCTAAATATTTACCATTTGATGAAAAACTACCATGATTCTCTACCGTAATGTTTAGGTTAGGCGAATACTCACACAAAGTATTTAATGACATTATTGAATTTTTTTTCCATTTATCAAAACTATTACTTCCTCTCAAATCTACTCTGACAGACTCGCAACCAATTTCATTGGCCACATCAATCCAAGCCTTGTGTTTATCAATTGCCATTGCTCTTAGGTTTTTACGACTAGATGCTAGTTCGCCCTCTTGAGAAATCATAATCAGTAAATTTTTAACTCCGTTATCATTGGCCCGAGAATTTAAATCCTTGACAAGAGTTTTCATTGAATTTTTGGATAAATAATCTGAATTAACCGAATATAATGTGTTTACATGCTCAATGGCATCAATTTCTAACTCTCTTGCCTTTATTGCAAAATCTACTGGTGAAATTTTACCGCTGGATATTGAACCATTAATTGACCACTGAGCCAATGAAATTTTATATTTTTTGGCATTAAAATTGTTTATTTTAATTGCATCTAAAGAAGCCAAGCCTAATAATGATGATGATAATAAACTTGAGAAATTTCTTCTATTCAAAATAACTATTTTAAGTACTACTAAATATAAAAATTTAATTATGAATTGTAACTTTATAAAAATAAATCATTTGATGAAAATTAAAATCATCCCTCTTTTATTAATGCTATTTATAATATCATGTAAAAATGAATCTGCAAAGGAAAAATTTAGCTACGAAAGGGTTCAGGAAAATGTGGAAAAAATTGAAAGTACTGAACAAACAATTATTATTTTAAATTCAAATGACCTAATGCTTTTTGACAAAACATCTTTGTTGGCAAGGGCTGGGAAAAATATAAGGTTTACTTTAAATCATACAGGTAAAATTGGAAAAGAATTTATGGGACATAATTTTGTTTTATTAAAAAAAGATGTTGATGTTGATGATTTTGCAATGCTTGCACTTGATTTTAAGGAAAATGAATATATTCCCAAAAATAATGACTTTATTGTTCATACTAGAATGCTTGGTGGTGGCGAAAGTGAGACAATAAATTTCATCATTGAAGAACCAGGAACTTATAAATATGTATGTACGTTTCCAGGACATTATCAAATCATGCAAGGGGAATTAACAATAGAATAATGAAATTTAATACAAAGGTTATTCACGGTGGACAAATAAAAGAAAAAGGATATGGAGCAGTAATGCCACCTATATACCAAACCTCTACGTATGCTCAATCTGAACCCGGTGTTCACCAAGGATATGAATATAGTAGAAGTCAAAATCCAACAAGGCATGCACTGGAAAACTCCATTGCAAGTTTAGAGAATGCGAAATATGGTCTCGCATTCAGCTCTGGATTAAGCGCAATCGATGCAATTTTAAAACTATTTAAACCTGGTGATGAAATAATAAGTACACACGACCTGTATGGTGGTTCTTACAGATTGTTTAATAAAATATATAAGAAATATGGGCTTAAATTTGTTTTTGAGGACCTAAAAAATTTAGAAAAAGTTGAAAAATTAATTACCTCCAAAACAAGACTAGTATGGGTTGAAACTCCTACAAACCCAATGATTAACGTTATTGATATTGCTGCAATTTCTGAAATATGTAAAAAAAATAAAATCCTACTTGGTGTTGACAACACATTTTCTACTCCTTATCTGCAAAGACCTTTGGATTTAGGTGCTGATATTGTCATGCACTCTGGAACAAAGTATTTAGCTGGCCATAGTGATGTTATAATTGGACTTATTGCTTTGAATGATAATATAATAGCTGAGGATCTCTTTTTTATACAAAATTCTAGTGGTGCAATATGTGGACCAATGGATGCATTCCTCACTCTAAGAGGAATAAAAACACTTCATGTGAGAATGGAAAGACACTGCTCAAACGGAGAAAAAGTTTTTGAATTTTTAAACCAATGTAAAAAAGTTGATAAAATATATTGGCCTGGTTTAGAATCTCATCCAAATCATTTAGTAGCAAAAAGACAAATGAAAAAATTTGGAGGCATGATATCCTTCACTTTTGCTAGCAATATATACAGTGATGTTGTAAACTTTACAAAAAAACTAAAAGTTTTTACTCTTGCTGAATCCCTTGGTGGTGTTGAAAGCTTAGTCAATCATCCTGCAACCATGACTCACGCCTCAATGCCAAAAAAAGACAGGGAAAGAAATGGTATTACTGAATCTTTAATCAGATTAAGTGTTGGTATAGAAGATTCAAGCGATCTGGTAAATGACCTAGACAAATCAATTAATTAATATTGATTACATTTAGATAATAATCAATCTAAATGCAAAAAAAAATCACTGGTTTTTTACGTGAGATTGAAAAAAGAAATTCTCATGAACCCGAATTCATGCAAGCCGTAAAGGAAGTTGCTGAAGATCTCATTCCATACATTATTAAACAAGATATATATCACGGGAAAAATATCCTAATGAGAATGTGCGAACCTGAAAGGGTTTTAATGTTTAGAGTGAATTGGGTAGATGATAAAGGAGAAATTAGAGTCAACAGAGGCTACAGAATTGAAATGAATTCTGCAATTGGTCCATATAAAGGAGGTTTAAGATTTCATCCCTCAGTGAATTTGAGTATTTTAAAATTTCTTGCATTCGAACAAGTATTTAAAAATAGTTTAACAACTCTACCAATGGGCGGTGGAAAAGGAGGTTCAGATTTTGACCCTAAAAACAAATCTGACTCAGAGGTAATGAGGTTTTGTCAAAGTTTTATGACTGAATTATTTAGACATATTGGGCCAAACACAGATATTCCAGCCGGTGATATTGGAGTTGGTGGTAGAGAAATTGGCTATATGTTTGGACAATATAAAAGGTTGAAAAATGAATTTACTGGTGTTTTAACAGGGAAGGGAGTAAGTTGGGGTGGTTCATTAATCAGACCAGAAGCTACTGGTTATGGAACAGTTTATTTTGCTGAAGATATGTTAAATTATGAGGGCAATAGCTTGAAAGGTAAAACTGTAACAATTTCAGGTGCTGGTAATGTTGCTCAGTATGCTGCTGAAAAATGTCTCCACCTTGGTTCTAAAGTTTTAACAATGTCAGATTCAAACGGATTTATATTTGATAATGATGGAATTAATGAAGACAAGCTAAAGCACATTATGTTTTTAAAAAATGTCAAACGATCTAGAATCTCCGAATACTTAAAAAAGTACCCTAACGCAACTTATGTGAAAGACAAAAAGCCGTGGGCAATTAAATGTGATGTTGCTCTTCCTTGTGCAACTCAAAATGAATTAGATCATATTGACGCAAAAAATTTAATTTCAAATGGATGTTATTGTATCGCTGAAGGTGCAAATATGCCTTGCACGATTGAAGCTATTTCTGAATTCAAACTAAATAAAATTTTATATGCTCCAGGAAAAGCATCTAATGCTGGTGGAGTAGCTGTTTCGGGGCTTGAAATGGCTCAAAATTCACTTAGATATTCTTGGTCAAGAGAGGAAGTTGATGAAAAATTAAAACAAATTATGATCAATATACACAGATCATGTCTTGAACATGGCAAAGAAAAGGACTACATAAATTATGGAAAGGGTGCCAATATATCTTCCTTTATAAAAGTTGCTGATGCAATGTTAGCACAAGGAGTTGTATAATACCCATGACCAACGTTACTGAAGCAATTATTTTAAGTTCCATAAAATACTCTGAAACCAGTGTAATCATGAAGTGTTACTCTGAAGAGTATGGAATTTTATCCTTTATAATTAATGGAATTCGAAGTAAAAAAAGAACAAAATTCTCTTTGAGTAGTATAGAAGCTCTTAGTATTGTTGAAATTGAATTTAGTAAGCTAAAAAAAGGTGAGCTTTCTCATTTAAAAAATATCAAGAGTGTCATTATTTATGATGATTTACGTTTTAATATTATAAAATCTAATATTGCTTTATTTCTTTCTGAATTTTTGAGTAATATTTTAAGATTTGAAGGGGAAAATATTAGTATGTATATGTATATAAAAGACTCTCTTATTCATTTAGATAAAATCTCAAAATATGAAAACTTTCATATAAGTTTTTTAATTAATCTCTTGGAATTTTTAGGTATCAAGCCAGAAATTAATAATGAAAATTATAAATTTTTTGATATTGAAAATGGCATTTTTAAAAACCTCCATGATTCAAATTATTGTGTAGGAGGAGAATTAGTGATTGAATTTAAAAAACTTTTGGGCATAAATTTTGATCAGTATTATGAAATACTAAAAACAACCAACCAAAGAAGAAATATGACAAACTTTCTAATGAAGTATTTTAAATTTCATATTTCAGGTTTTAAAAGGCCAAATTCTTTAGAGATACTAAATGGTCTATTTTCATAAAATCATATTATTCCTACTAAGTTTTATAATCATAAATTTCAATTATTCTCAAACTGAAATTTCTGTAATGGATAGTTCGAGTGGGGAGCCAATTTCGTCTGTATTAATTTTTAATAAAACTCAAACAGAGACTATTTTAACTAATAACTTGGGTAAATTTGATTTGGATATTTTTAAAAAAAATGATTCTATATTTTTCTCACATGTTTCATATGAACCAAAATCGGTTCTTTTTAAAGATTTAAATGATAATGTTGTTTTTTATCTCGACCCAAAAATGGTGGGACTTGATGAAGTTGTTTTGTCAGTTGGTAGAAAAGAACAAAGTTTAAGATATATATCTAGAAAAGTATCCCTTATAAGTTCAAAAGAAATTTTATCAAATGTAAATAAGACTGGCGCTGATGTGTTATATGAAGCAGGTGGTGTGCACATTCAAAAATCTCAATCCGGTGGTGGAAGCCCAGTTATTCGTGGTTTTGAAGCCAATAGAGTTTTGCTTGTAATTGACGGAGTTCGAATGAATAATACGATATATAGATCTGGTCATTTACAAAACTCCATTACTGTAGATCCAAATTATTTAGAAAGGATTGAAGTTTTATATGGTCCCTCATCTGTAAGTTACGGATCAGATGCAATCGGGGGAGTGATACATTACTTTACAAAGATTCCAGAGTTTTCTAATGAAAAAAATTTTGAATTTAAAAAGAAGAGATCTTATAATCTTACAAATAAATCGAAAATTAGGAACTACCAACTGACAACAAGCAACAAAAAATGGGGATTATTTTCAAGCCTATCAATTTCTGACTATGGTGATATAATTATGGGTAAAAATAGAAAACATGGATATGATGATTGGGGATTAGTTAACCAATTTTCTGAAAATAATCGAGAAAATTTTATTGAAAACCCAAGTGAAAATACTGACCCAAATATTCAAAGAAATACAGCCTATGATCAAAAAGATTTCATCACAAAAATTAACCTAAAACTCAAAAATCAATCAAATTTGATTTTAAATTTTCAAATCTCAAAGTCCTCAAAAATCAATAGGTTTGATAAATTATCAGAGTTAGATTCAACCCAAAATTTAAAATTTGCCGAATGGTATTACGGACCACAAAAAAGAATTATGGCATCTTCAATTTTAAATTTAAGTCCATCAAACATTTTTGATAAAGGTAGATTTATTGTATCCTATCAAGCTATTGGTGAATCTCGTCATAATAGAAAATTTGGATCTGAAATTTTATATAATCAAAATGAAAGATTAGACGTCTACTCAATTAATGGAGACTTTTCTAAAAATATGTACGAGAAACTGGAAATGTTATACGGTTTTGAATATACAAATAACTTACTTTTTTCTGATTCAAATTCAGCTATAATTGATACCTCCAACCCAAGTGTTTTTTTGAGTGAAGACCAGTCATTTTCAAGATATCCAAATGACAAAGCAACTCACTCAGCACTAGCTGGGTATTTTAAATACTTAAAAAAAATCAATAATTATTCAAATTTAAATTTTGGATTAAGACTTTCATATAATAAAGTTAATGTTGGTTGGGATTTTAATTCAGATGAGTTTTTAAATAATGACCTTAATTCAACATTTTTGAATCAATTTGAATCATTGTCATTAAAGAATTTATCGTTGACTGGAAGTTTTGGATATGTTACAAGAATTTATGAAAATAATAAAGTTTCGATCAATTTGTCAAGTGGATTTAGATCTCCTAATATAGATGATATTGGAAAAATTAGAGAAAATGCAGGTATTCTATTAATTCCAAACACTACTGTAAAACCAGAAAAAGCATATACTATTGATTTTGGTTGGACAAATTTTTCAGATAAATTTAATTCAGCACTAAATATTTATTACACTGTATTGGATGGAACAATCGGTAGAGATTTTTTTTACGATAGCACTGATACAACTACAAACGACATGTCAACAATAATTTATCAAAATGATGAAGTGTATACGATGTCTACTTACAACTTGGGCCAATCAGAAGTTTATGGTTTTAATTACAAGATCTATGTTAACTTTTTTAAAAATGTTGATTTTACCAGTAATTTGACATACACCAAAGGCACAAAATTAAATTCCAAAAATCCAATGCCGTCTATTCCTCCTGTTTTTGGGGATTTTAAATTAACTTGGAATTACGCATCTAATAAATTGGTTTTAGCCTATAAGTTTTCTAAAAATAAATCACCAGATACATACAGTATTGGAGGCGAAGATGGTTTAGAAGAAACCCCTTATTTTATTAATAGTGATGGAAATATTGAGTATTTAGGAATGCCAAAGTGGGCTATTTTTAATCTGACTTCAACTCACAAAATCAAAATATTTAAAAAGCTTATTGACTTAAACTTTTCTGTTGAAAATATCTTCGATATTCACTACAAACAGTTTGCATCTGGCATAAGCTCACATGGAAGAAACTTTAATATTTCTGCTTTTTTTAATTAAGTATCAATAAGTCTTAAATTTGGGTTAAATTAATTACATTCGTTTTTTTAGAAAAATGCAATTTAAAGAGTATAAAAGTTTAGATTTAATTAAAATCACTGATGATATTTTAAGTTTTTGGAATAAGGATAAAACCTTTGAAAAAAGTATATCTTCAAGGGAAAACTCCAAACGTTTTGTATTCTTTGAGGGCCCTCCATCCGCCAATGGTAAGCCAGGAATTCATCATGTGATGGCTAGAACATTAAAGGATATTTTTTGTCGCTATAAAACCCTAAAGGGATTCAAAGTTGAAAGAAAGGCAGGATGGGATACGCATGGACTTCCTATTGAACTAGGAGTCGAAAAAGAGTTAGGTATAAGCAAAGAAGATATTGGTAATAAAATTAGTATTGAAGATTATAACAAAAGCTGTAAGGCTGCAGTTATGAAATATACTGATATCTGGAATGAGTTGACAAGAAAAATTGGCTATTGGGTTGACATGGACAATCCTTATATAACCTATAAATCAAAGTATATCGAGTCTGTTTGGTGGCTTTTAAAAGAGCTTTATGAAAAAGGGTTGATTTATAAAGGATATAGTATACAGCCATACTCCCCAAAAGCTGGAACAGGGTTAAGTTCACATGAGCTCAACCAGCCTGGCGCTTATCAAGATATAACTGACACAACTGTTACTGCACAATTTAAATGTATACAAAATTCATTGCCCAATTTTTTAAAAAAATATACTTCAGTTCATATTTTAGCATGGACAACAACTCCATGGACTCTTCCATCGAACACAGCACTTACCGTTGGTCCTAAAATCGATTATGTTATTATAAAAACTTTTAATCAATATACCAAGTTAGAGGTGAATGTAGTTTTGGCTAAAAACCTAATTGAAAAGATTTTTAAAAAAAATTTTAAAGAGGTTGAATCGGAAAAAGAATTAATATTTTCAAAAAATAATGATATCCCATATTTTGTTTGTGAGAAATTCAAAGGAAATGATTTAATAAATATTAAGTACGAGAAACTATGGACAGACTCTCCTTTACCATCTCAAAATCCTGAAAATGCCTATAGAATAATATCAGGAGATTTTGTTACAACAGATGAAGGAACTGGAATTGTTCATACAGCTCCAACATTTGGTGCTGATGATATGGTTGCTGCTCAAAATGCAAAACCAGAAGTTCCTCCCATGCTTGTATTAGATAAAAATGGAGATTTAGTTCCACTAGTAAACTTACAAGGGAAATTTATTGATGGTTTAGGATCAATATCTGGAAAATATGTTAAAAATGAATATTATACAGATAAGGATATACCCGATAAATCAGCAGATGTTGAAATTGCAATAAAACTAAAAGAAGAAAATAAAGCTTTTAGGGTTGAAAAGTATACCCACAGTTATCCAAACTGTTGGAGGACTGATAAGCCTATTCTATACTATCCACTTAATTCATGGTTTGTTGCGGTAACTAAAAAAAAGGAAGATTTAATAAAGAATAATAATAAAATCAATTGGAAACCTGAATCTACTGGTACTGGAAGATTTGGGAATTGGCTTGAAAATGCAAATGATTGGAATTTATCAAGATCTAGATATTGGGGAATCCCTCTGCCCATATGGTGCTCGGAGGATGGTAAAGAAACTAAAGTTATCGGATCAGTGAAACAACTTTATACTGAAATTGAAAAATCTGTTAAATCTGGGTTCATGAAACAGAATCCTTTTTCAGATTTTAACGTAGATGAATTTTCTGAATCTAATTATGAGAAAATTGATCTTCATAAGCATATTGTAGATAAAATTATACTTGTCTCAAAAAACAATAAACCTCTTTATAGAGAAACAGACTTGATAGATGTATGGTTTGATTCTGGATCAATGCCATATGCCCAGTGGCACTATCCATTTGAAAATAGAGAAATGATTGAAAACAATTCACATTTTCCTGCTGATTATATTGCAGAAGGTGTGGATCAAACGAGAGGATGGTTTTATACTTTACATGTTATAAGTACATTGATTTTTAATTCTATTTCATATAAAAATGTAATATCAAATGGTTTGGTTTTAGATAAAAGTGGACAAAAAATGTCTAAGAGACTTGGCAACACAATCGATCCATTTGAAACCTTGAACAAATTCGGTCCGGATGCAACAAGATGGTATATGATTTCAAATGCTAACCCGTGGGAAAATTTAAAGTTTGATTTGAACGGAATTGATGAAATTAGAAGAAAGTTTTTTGGTACCCTGCATAATATCTATGCTTTCTTCAGCTTATACTCAAATATTGATGGATATACTAAAAATGAAGTAATGGTTCCTTATGAGTCTAGGAGAGAGCTTGATCGCTGGATCATTTCAAGTTTGAATTCATTAATTGAAAAAGTTGAATCTGCATATTCGGATTATGATCCAACAAGGGCTTCTAGATTAATTTCACACTTTGTACAAGATGACCTCAGCAACTGGTATGTTAGATTGTCACGGAGAGTGTTTTGGAAGGGAGAATATAACCATGAAAAAATATCAGCTTTTCAAACATTACATGAATGTTTAACAAAAGTTGCTATTATTTCATCTCCAATAAGCCCATTTTATATGGACCAACTATTTCATGATTTAACCAATGATAGTAAATCTGTTCATTTGGCAAACTTTCCAAAAGTTGATAGTCACAATATTGACTCAGGACTGGAAAATAAAATAATAAAGTCTCAAATAATTTGTTCGATTGCTCTTTCTATTAGAAAAAGAGAGAAAATAAAGGTGAGACAACCACTTAATAAAATTTTAATTCCATTTAAAGGGATTGATGAAAAAAATGAAATTTTGGAAATAGAAGATTTTATTAAATCTGAAATCAATGTAAAAAAAGTAGAACTAATAAGTGATTCCTCCAAAATTCTTATAAAAAAAGCAAAACCTAACTTTAAATCATTGGGTCCAAAATTTGGTAAAAATATGAAAAGTGTTTCAGCATCAATTTTTAGGCTTGAAAGTGAGCAGATTAATTTATTAGAAAATGGTAAGATCCTTAATATGAAATTGGAAAATTTTACATTTAATCTATCATCAGAGGATATTGAAGTCTTTTATGAGGATATTGAAGGATGGCAGGTTGGGGCAGAAAATGGATACACCATAGCACTTGATATAAATATAACTGTTAAACTTAAAAATGAAGGGATTAGTAGAGAGGTTGTTAATAAAATTCAGAACTTAAGAAAAGACTCCAACTTTAATGTTAGTGATAAAATTATTATTAATATTGTCAATAGTAATTTAATTAATAAAGTGTTAAAGGATAATTTAGAGTACATCAAAAATGAAACTTTAGCCACTGAAATAAATTTTGTAGATAAGCTTAATTCCCCAAATGAATTTGAGTTTGATGACATCAAATTAGAATTAGAGATTAATAAAATAATTTAACTATGGATAAAGATAATATTATTGTAAGGTATTCCGATAAAGACCTAACTAAGTTCAAAAAAATTATTGAAGAAAAAATTAGTAAAGCTCAGCATGACCTCGAGCTAATTAGAAGTGCATATATGAATGATGGCGATAATGGAACTGAGGACACTTCACCTACTTTTAAAGCTTTTGAAGAAGGTTCACAGACAATGTCTAAAGAGGCAAATACACAATTGGCAATTAGGCAGGAAAAGTTTATCAGAGATCTTAAAAATGCTTTGATTAGAATTGAGAATAAAACTTATGGTATTTGCAGAGTTACTGGTAAACTAATTACAAAAAAAAGACTAGAACTTGTTCCTCACGCAACACTAAGTATTGAGGCGAAAAATAAAATGTCATAATTTTTTATGAAGATTGATGATCTTTTAAACCATATGTGGAAAACATACACAGAGTTAAATCCACATATTAAAGATGTCCTTGATTTAATTGAATCAAAAGAAGATTCAGAAATCCTTAATGACCACATTGCTCTTAGAACCTTTAATCATGAAAGGATTAATAAAGATAAGTTAGTCCATTTTTTTCTAGATTCGGGATATAATTTTGTTGAAAACCTGCATTTTGATCAAAAAAGACTTGATGCTTCATATTACATCCATCCCAACAATAAACTTCCTAGAATATTCATAAGTGAATTAAGGATACAAGATTTCTCAACTGAATTTCAAAATAAAATTAATGATGTTATTGATAATATTGACAAAAATAAATTTGATAGTCCTTTATTTTTAACAAATGGTACACCCTGGGAAAAAATTTCTTATTTAGATTATAAAATGGTTCAAAAGGAATCTGATTATGCAGCTTGGGTTTTATCACATGGTTATATTGCAAATCATTTTACAGTTAGCGTAACAGATTGTAGTTTTTTTAAAAATCTCCAGCAAATAAATCTTTTTTTAAAACAAAATGGTTTTGAAATAAATTCATCTGGTAGTGAAATAAAAGGTTCTCCAAATATTGGTTTAGAACAATCCTCAATAATGGCAAAAAATATTAGCGTAGAATTTTCTGATGGTATTTACAGCATTCCAGGGTGTTATTATGAGTTTGCATTAAGGTATAATGGTTTCGATGGATTTATAACAAGTTCTGCAAATCATATCTTTGAAAGTACTAATGAAAAAAAAGCTTGAATTTTATCATTGCATAATAATAATTGTAGGAATTTTAATTCTTGATCAATTTTTAAAAGTTTATATAAAACTAAACTTTCCCCTAACCATATATAGTGATCAGATTATTTTAGATTACAACTGGTTCAAACTATTATTTATTGAAAATAAAGGTATGGCTTGGGGAGCATCAATTAATGATTTTTTTCCATTTATTGGCGAGAAAAGTGCCAAGTTTATTTTAACATTATTCAGAATTATTGCAATTGGTTTTATTTTCTTTTGGCTAAAACAGTCAATAAAAAATGGTTTAAAAAATATTAATTCCATTGTATTATCATTGATTCTTGCAGGAGCTATTGGAAATGCTATTGATTCCGTTTTTTATGGTTATATTTTTACTGATAGTTATTTTAAAGTAGCCACATTATCAATAGGAAATGGATATGAAAGTTTATTTCATGGAAGTGTTGTGGATATGTTTCAATTTCCAATGTTTGAATGGACGTGGCCTAATTGGCTGCCACTAATTGGTGGTGGAAATTATGTGTTTTTTGAACCTGTATTTAATATTGCAGATGCATCAATTTCTATTGCAATATTTTTGATAATTCTAAACTACAGAACATTTTTTTCTAAAAACTAAAAATTTTATTTGGTGTGATACAAAAGTCCAATTTTACATCTGCATAGTTTGTGTCTTCAATCTTGATTTCAGGTCCAAAAAATGATAATCCTATCTTCAAAATATTAGGGTTACATTTTTTGAAAAACTTATCATAGAACCCGGCACCATAACCAACTCTATTTCCTTCAATATCATATGAAAGCAATGGTGTAAAAACAACTTCAATCAATTCTGGATTAAAAACTATATTTTCACATGGTTCTTCGATTCCAAATTTATTTATTTGAAATTTAGTTTTTTCAGTAAATAAAAAAGCATCAATAACTTTTGTTTGAAAGTTGATTTTGGGATATAAGGTTTTTTTTGACTTTAAATTTAAATTTTCAAAAAGTCTGGAAGTATCAACTTCTTTTTTATGTTTAATTGATTTGTATATCATAAAGATGTTTTTATTCCAAATTTTTAATCTTAATGACTGTTCATAGATTTGATTACTTAATTTTTTTAACTCTAAATCATTTAATTTATCTCTAAGATCTGTATATTTTTTTCTTGCCTGATTTTTTTTCATTTTAAAAATATGTAACAAATAAAATAATTATTTTAGTCTAATGGCTAATGATGGTAAAATAATGTATAAAACCATTCCCGAAGAGCCCGGTGTCTACCAATTTTTCAATAAAGAAAATAACATAATATATGTAGGCAAAGCAAAAAATTTAAAGAAAAGGGTTTCATCATATTTTCAAAAAAGCATCAAATCTAGAAAGACTATAAACCTAGTAAAGAACATAGATAAAATAGAGCATGCTGTAGTATATTCAGAGTCTGATGCTCTTCTCTTAGAAAACTCATTAATAAAAAAAAATCAACCGAAATACAATATTCTTTTAAGAGATGACAAAACTTATCCATGGATATGTGTAAAAAATGAGAGATTCCCTCGAATTTATTTAACACGAAAAGTAATTAGTGACGGTTCTGAATATTTTGGCCCATATACAAATGTTAAATATGTATATATTCTATTAAATCTAATTAATAATTTATATCCAATAAGGTCCAGCAACTATAATTTCAGCCCAAATAAACTTAAGAGAATCAATGTTCCATTGTTTTTAAACATTTATAAAAAAAAGGGGCAATCTATAATACTTAATTTTTCATATGAAAAAGCAAGAGATTCTCTTTCTGAGGAAACTTATGATGAAAATATTTTATCAATAAAAAAAATTTTGAAAGGAAACTTAAAAGATGTAAAAAGTCTACTAAAAGAAAGAATGTTAGAGTTTTCTAAGAGATTACAATATGAAGATGCACAAAAGATTAAGGAAAATCTTTTATTACTTGAAAATTACCAATCTAAATCAACTGTTGTTAGCAATAAGCTAAACAATATTGATGTATTCAGTATTGTTTCAGATACTGAGTATGCATACACTAACTATCTTCAAATAGCTCACGGTAGAATAATTAGATTTCAGAATAAAGAGATAAAGAAAAAGCTGGATGAAAAGGATACGGATATATTAAGTTTAGTTATAATTAACTCAAGAGATAAATTTAAATCCAATTCTAATACTATTATCTCTAATTACAATTTATCTAATGAAATAAATACAAAATTTATTGTACCCAAAGTAGGTGATAAGATGAAGTTATTAAATCTATCAATAAAAAATGCTAAGTCATTTAGGGTTGAGAGACTTAAACAGGTCCAAATACTCGATCCTGAAAAACATTCAAATAGAATTTTAAATCAACTAAAAACCGATTTAAAAATGGAGGACATTCCTTCTCATATTGAGTGCTTTGATATATCTAATATTCAGGGAACTAATACTGTTGCAGCATGTGTTGTTTTTATTAATGCAAAACCATCAAAATCAAATTACAGGAAATACAACATTAAGTCTGTAACTGGTCCAAATGATTTTGCGTCTATGGAGGAGGTTGTATTTAGAAGATACAGAAGACTTATTGATGAAAAAAAATCTTTGCCACAATTAATTGTAATTGATGGTGGTAAAGGTCAACTAAGTTCATCTTTGAAAAGTTTAAAAAAATTGAATATTGAGAGTAAAGTAACCATTGTTGGGATTGCAAAAAGATTGGAAGAAATTTACTTTCCTGGAGATTCAATTCCTTTATACCTTAACAAAAAGTCTGAATCATTGAAGATTATTCAAAATCTAAGAAATGAAGCTCATAGGTTTGGAATAGAGTTCCATAAAAGTAAAAGAATTAAGAATGCTATGTCTTCGATTTTTGATAACATTGATGGAATTGGCGAAAAAACTAAAAATAAATTGCTAAAGAAATACAAGTCTCTCTCCATTATAAAAAAACTTTCATTTGATGAAATTAAAGAACAAATAGGTCGTGATAAAGCAAAAAAAATATTAAATGCTCTTGAACAAATTTAATAGAATCGTAAAGTCAATTATTTTCTTAATTATTTTCTCATTTAAGGCTAATTCTCAAATTCAAAATTTGTATGACAATAACTATAACTCTTTTGGAAATGGTGAAATACTTGAATACAAATTAAAATATGGATTTTTTAATACAAGTTATGCCTCACTATCTTTAAATGAGGTAAATCAGAATGGAAGAAAAATTTATAAGGCATCAGCAGTTGGAAGAACGACAGGACTAGCTCGTATTTTTTTTAAAGTTGAAGATTTGTACGAAAGCTATTTTGAGAAAGATTTTGTTAGACCAATAAAATCAATTAGGGATATTTATGAAGGTGGATATACCAGAAATTCTGAAACAACTTTTGATCATATTAATAATATCGGGTATTTCAAAAACAGATTAAATGGGGAAGAAAGAAAAATAGATCTTTTAAATAATATTCAAGATTTAGTTTCTACATTTTATTTTCTAAGAAAGCATTTGAATATAACAGAACTTAAGCCAAATGATTATATTTTTGTAAATATATTTTTCAGTGCACAAAATTACCCTTTTAAAATGAAGTACTTGGGCAAAGAAACTTTAGATACCAAATTTGGTTTAGTTGAATGTATGAGGTTTTCTCCTTTTATGGAAACAGGAAGGGTTTTTAGAGATAATGAAGGTATTTCCTTGTGGGTCACAAATGATGAAAATCGAATACCAATTAAAGTGAAAGCAAATCTTAGAGTTGGTTCAATCACGGCAGATCTTTTCAGGTTTAGAGGGATTATAAATCCATTTAACATTATAGTAGAATAATATTTTATGATTGAGGATTTTAATGATGATCAAAAAAAAGAGAGTTTAAACTATAAAAGTCTCGCTTTAAAAATTCTCTTATTTCTAGCGATAGTGGTTATTTCCTATAATTTATTTTTTAAGAATAATAGTTCTAAAATAGATTTTATAAAAATTGAGGAAAAAGAAAAAATAATAAAGGAG
>QOQA01000011.1 GCA_003331875.1 Cryomorphaceae bacterium
GTGTTCGATATACAGAATTTTTGGTGCTAACACCTGTAAGTATTAGTTACTGGTTGGATACTGGCCAATTATCAATCAATTGAAGTTTTCCATCTTTCCATGCACTTACCTCTTCCTCATTCAATAAACATTCATCTAGTTTATTTGTTATTGCAGAAACATCCAATTGTTGACCTATGAAGACTAGTTCAATTTTTCTATCTCCAAAATCTGAGCTCCACTGTGATTCTATCATTTGTTGATTGTTAACAAAGTCAGCGTAGTTTATTCTTTCAGAAAAAGGCATTGAGTCCCACCAGACTCCAGCAGGATCAGTCTTTAGTGATCCTCCTGCGGAACTCCAAACTAAAGCTTGATCAGGCCTAGAAGCAATCCAAAATAAACCTTTACTCCTTATTATATTTTTTGGAAAAGTATGTTGTATAAAGTCAAGGAATCTATTTGGGTGAAATGGTTTTTTTCTTCTATATACAAATGATCCAATTCCATATTCTTCAGTTTCAGGAATATGTTCATTTTCTAATTCTTTAATCCAACCTGCTGAAGATTCTGCTTTTTCAAAATCAAATAAGCTAGTATTGATTACTTCTTTTAAGTTTACTTTAGAGTGATTTGTCGGTATAATTCGAGCATCAGGATTTAACTTATTAATAATATCATATAAATTTCTGAGATCTGATTCTGACACCAAGTCTGTTTTATTTAATAAAATAACATTAGCGAATTCAATTTGATCTGTAAGTAGATTGACAATAGTCCTTTCATCACCTTCAATATCTGTCAAATTTCTATCTTTCAGATACTGGGGACTTGAAAAATCCTTTAAAAAATTAAAAGCATCTACAACAGTAACCATGGTATCAACATAACTAAATTTACTTAAGTCGATACTTCCATCTTCACTTTCAAAACTAAAAGTTTGTGCAACTGGTACGGGCTCCGAAATTCCTGTACTTTCAATAATTAAATAATCGAACTTCTGGGCTTTTGCTAATTTTTCAACTTCTATCATTAAATCCTCTCGAAGTGTACAACAAATACATCCATTGCTCATCTCTACTAATTTTTCTTCAGTTCTTGACAATGTGTTTTCATTTTTTACAAGATCAGCATCAACATTAACTTCACTCATGTCATTAACGATGACAGCAGCTTTCATACCTTGTTTATTATGCAAAATGTGATTAAGGAGAGTTGTTTTACCGGCCCCTAAAAAACCGCTTAAAACGGTAACAGGAAGTTTTTTCATAGCTCGTCCGCAAAATTATTAATATAATTTTAATGAGCAAAATAGACTAAATCAAAATTTGTTTAAAAATTACCTTATACCACCAACATAGGTTTTAATAACAGGGTTCATTGCCTGAATTTTAGACTTAAAACTTTCATTTATATCACCCAAAACAGTGAATTTTTCAACATTAAACAATTCCATAAATCTTATGTTTATTGGAGATCCCAGAATTTTATTTCCAAGCTCTTCCCAAACATTGGAGTTTTCAAAAATTTCAATAAGTGTTCCAGTTTTTTCACTTTCATTTAAAAACCAATCAAACCTTTTTATACCATCATCATTCAAATTGAAAAAAAGAGGACACTGCTCATCTCTTATGTATTTTTTTACATCTTCGATATTACCTTTTAACGTGACTTCGACGATTACTGTAACTTCATCACTTTTTTTATTTAATTCTTTTTTCATTCTACTATTTTTTTCTTTGTTTAGCCAATACCTGAAGATCTACGACAGTGTCCGTTTCGTCCACAATTTCAAATCCTAATGCGGTCTCAATAATATCTTCTAAAGTTACTATCCCTTTAATTTTTTTTTGTTTATCGATGACCAAAGACAAGTGCTCCCTGTCTCTTAAAAGTTGATCAAATAAAACTGGAACTTTTGAATTGTGATCTGTCTTAATTATTTTTCTCTTAATATCATTTAGCTTGAGGTCTCCTTTTTTTTGAATTATTTTTTCTAAAATAGTGTCCTTTAAAACATAACTACTAATACTATTTGTGTTTTGATAATATATTGGAATTCTAGAGAATTCTAAACTATTGTTTTGATTATAAAACTCATTAATAGTGGAGTTTTGATTAGCAATTTTCATGACAGAAAAAGGTGTCATAATATCTTTTACTTTAACATTTTGAAGTTTAACAATATTCTTAATAAATAGTGAGTCTTTTTCCTCAATCACACCCTCTTCTTCGGCAATTTCAGCAATTGTAGAAATATCCTCTCTTTTAAAAATTGACTCTCTTTTTTCACCCAATCCTATTCTTGTAAAGAGTTGTAGAACCCAAAGTAAACCACTGTATTTGAAAACCGGAAGTATAGATGATAATAAAATTGTACTTGGTTGAGCCAATTTATCCCAATAATTTGCTCCGATTGTTTTGGGGATTATTTCTGAAAGTACAAGAATTAGTACAGTCATAATTGTTGAAATAATACCAACCATTAAGTCTTCTGAAACAGATCTTCCAAAAATTAAATAACTATTATCTATTTGTAATGTGGAATAGGCAATTTTAGCCTGAACACCAACCATTATTGAGCCAACAGTGTGGGCAATAGTATTGAGTGTTAGAATAATTATAAGTGGTTCATCAATCGATTTTTTTAAACCTTGTAGTTTCTCTGCATATTTTTTTCCTTCCTTAATTTTAATCTTGATAAATGTTGGATTCACACTCAGTAAGACAGCTTCCAGAATAGAACATAAAAAGGAAAGAGAAATTGTAAGAAAGGCGTATAGAATTAATATCTCCAAATAAATATTGTAATTAATTAAAGTTAATCAATATTATCAAAATATTGCCTTGATATGTCTTATCTCGAGTTTAAACTCCCCCTCCTGTTTGTCGGATATTTGTAAGCCTAAAGAGTTTATTCTTTCAGAATCAATTGATGGATAGTCGCTATATGTATAACCACGCCATGTTGGTATAAAATCTTCAATTGGTATATTTACCTCAATCCACTCATCATTAATCGATTTAAAATTGGCAGAGTATGATGCTCGCCTATTATCTTGACTGAGCCTCAACTTGTATGAATTCCCGTCACCCTTAATTTTCATAGAAAAAGACTTTACACCTATTAAAGATTTTTTACTTAACCTTAAGCGAGATGATGCAAATCCTCCATTATTCTCAAGCGAAAGATTCCCATTAAATATTAAACTTTTTCCATCACTAACCGATAGGTATGATGTTGATATTCCACCCATCACATCGTCATTAACAATGTTCCAATTATCCAAGCCAATATTTTTTTCTGGGTTCAGCAAATCAATACTTTGACTGTTCATAGCGATAGAAATCAATAAAATTATGTTTAAAATTAGATTTTTCATTTAAGTTTTATTCTTGAAATGTCATCAAATCCTGTGACATACAAATACTCTTCTTTATCATCAAAGTTACAATTAGTAATTTTTTTACCATAATTTATAATTGCTAAGAGCTTACCTTTTGGTGATATTATTAAAATACCGTTAGGACCAGTGGTGAAAATATTTCCACTACTGTGCAACTTCAAGCCATCAAAACCACCAGGATATTTTTTGCTGAGTTCTGTCCCGTCAAAAAAGAGTTTTTCTTCAAAATTACTTGTTTTAAATCTCAATATTTTAGGGTCATTTTCAGGATCAGAATTGTTTACATAAATATATTTTTCATCTATTGATAAGGCAATTCCATTTGGTCTGGACATGTCTTTTGAAATTAAAGAAACCTCTCCATTTTTAGAATATTTATAAACTCCATTAAAATTTATTTCTCTGTACTTGTCACTAAAATTTTTGAATCCGTAAGGTGGATCTGTAAAATAGATATCCCCATTTCTACTAATTGCTAAATCATTAGGGCTATTGAATCTTTTCCCTTTAAAATTATCTACTATGGTTGTAAACTCTGGATTTTTACTCTTCACATTTGAGGTAAATGCCAATCTTCTATCACCATGTTGACACAGAATAATATTTCTATTTTTGTCAAATGCCAATCCATTTGCACCTATACCACCATCACTAAATGATGGGGCATGTCCTGTTGATCCACTTGGTGAAATATAATCTTTAACACCACTGTTTTCATCCCAAGTGAAAATTTTGTTCTGCCTTACATCAGTAAAAATTAATCTATTTTTATTCGAGTCCCATAATGGTCCCTCAGCAACTATAAATGAATCTGCTAAAATTTCAATTTTTGCATTTTTAGAAATAATTGATAAAACGGTATCGTCAAAAACAGAAATATCATTATTAGTAGTTTCTTGACTCAATAATATAACTGGAATCAGAAAAAAAGTTATTATTAATTTTTTCATAAAAAATTTAAGTTGCAAGAAGAGCTAGAAACACTACAGCCCCAATAACTAGTGCCGCGGCATAAGTTCCGGCAGCTCCAACTGCAGTTCTGATAATCGAGAATTTTTTGACTCGAATCTCTTCAATATTTTCCTGCAAAACTGTTTGGGTCTTACCGCTTTTTTTTATAATAATTTTTTTATCATCTTTAGAAACTAACTTCCCTTTAATTTTAGTTCTGTCTTCTTTTTCAATTCTTAAAGTTTGCTTTTTTTCACTATTTATATTATCGTAATCAACCGTCTTGTAGCTAAAACAGCTTTGAAATAATATTGAAAGTGCAAATAAGTATATAATTTTTTTCATTTTAATTAGATTTTCTAGTTCCCCATTTTTGTCTTGATGAGTGTTCGTCATTACAGTTTTGTAAAGTTAGTGTGCGTATAAAGTGTATAGGGTTTCCACCACCGCCTTCTTCAAAACTTTCAGATACAGTTAAGCATAGGCTTAAGTTAGTTTTAAGTTGAATTTTTCCATCACTTTGTAAAATAAATTTTTGTTTATCATTTTTATCACATATGCTTAGATTTACATTCGATGAACTTTCTATTTTATCTGCTTCCATACATACTTCAAAGTGATTGATATAAAACTCATTATTTACAATTTTAACACTATCAAAGCCTTGATCTACTGAAATTTCACCCTGATATGAATAACAAGTGTGCGCTTGAAGTGAACTATTTACATTTGCGTTGGTTTTATACCCTCTCACATCAATACAATAACCCCTAGTATCATTAAGATTATTTATTAAATATATCTCTACTAGTTCTTGAGTTATTTCAGGCTGTAAATCGTTATTCTCGGAAGATTCATTGTTGCAAGAAATAAATAATGACAATAGCAGTATAAATAAATTTTTCATTTTAATAAGTATTTAATTACCAATTGTAATATTTATTATACATTCGTGCTTCCTAAATGAAAAGGTTTGAATGATTGCTATGGTTGGCTCTCATTTAAGCCTTTTCGCTTTTAAAAACCATACTGACAGAAAACTATCCTCCCCTTCCAACTTTTCGTACACCAGAAGACTTTGATTTATTGTTTTTATTGGAGAAGTTTTGTTTGACCCCCTTTTTTTTAGGTTGTTGTTTCTCAGTTCTATTTCCGAAAAATTTGCTAGACATATTTTTTTATTTATTAATTATCAGGACTGTGTAATTCAAAATATTTTACCTCTGCTTTTTTCTCTAAAAGTTCTACATCCCACATTACAAAATTCATAGCTCCATTATTAATCGCATCTGTAAAATAAAATTTAACCAAAGCGCCAACTCTTTTCCAAGTCCCTTTAATTGGAGAGGAAATTAGAGTGCCGTCATTTAGAATTGTTCTTGCTTGGCCATCTAAAGTTCCACTTGTTTTTGAAGTATTTATTGAAGAAACTTTAATTTTTGCGAAAACAAGACCATAACCTGTTATGTTACCTTCAAAGTTCATGTTTGAATATCCATCACCAGGGCTAACTAAAACAATATCAAGAGTGCCACCTCCCTTAGGCTCAGATAAATCTTGTGAAAAACAGTTGAAAATAAAGGCTATTGAGATTGTTATACATAATAATATATTCTTCATCAGGATAAAATATTGATTGCTTAAATATAGCTAAAGTCAAGGCATTTAATGCAAAAACAACTCTATTTAGAAAAAATTATTGAAATAAATCATACATTATTAAAAATTAATCTTAGGTTTACGGAAATTTTATTAAAAATGACAGGAACTGTTAAGTTTTTCAATGTATCTAAAGGTTTTGGTTTTATTACTGACGACGAAAGTGGTGAGGATATTTTTGTTCATACCACAGCATTAGATGGGTTGACAATTAAAGAAGGAGACAAAGTTAATTTTGAGGAAGGCGAAGGAAGAAAAGGGAAGGCCGCCGTCAACGTTACTTTAGCTTAAATCACTAGAAAAATATCACCAACTATTTAGTTTGATTTTCCAATGTATTTGTTATACGTTGTAAATTTTTTTTGGCTATTTTGAATATGTAGTATCATCAAATTCTAGAATATGCTTATGCATTACCCAGCTTTTATTTTTTGACACCATATTCATTTTCCGATTTATAATTTTTGATTGCTAAATGGGTAATGTATAAAAACCAAAAGAAAAATATTTCCTCAAATGGACTAGTCCATTCGAATCCGAAAACCTTAACTGATTCATCTAAATAAATAGCATAATACATTGTGTAAATTCCCCAAGCAAGAGTTGAGAAATATAATATTTGAGGTAAATATTTAACTGAATAAATCAGTTTTTCTAGTCCATCCATGTCTTTTGAATCGCTTTTCTTATAGTTTTTAATTGCCAAGTAAGTCATATAGATGAAAATAATGAATACTGGTATTATCGGAATAAATTCAATATCAAAAATTACAATACAGAGAATCAGGGCAGAAGAACCAAAATATAATATTTGAGGGAGGTTTTTGACTGAGTATATAAATTTTTCAATTTTTTTCATTATTTGTTTTTAAGGAATGTGAATATCATTTAAAGATATTTAATAAAATACTTTAAAACGATATTTTGATTATGTATTCAGAGCTCATAAATCAATTGGCTAAATTGATTGCTATGGTTTTAAGCCTTTTCGCTTTTTTATAACATATTTAATTTATTTAAAACTAGTTTTGCGAAAATAATAAGACAATAAAAGAATGTCCGAAATAAAAAATATTGCAATCATTGCTCATGTAGATCATGGTAAAACTACATTGGTTGATAAAATCATGTTTCATTGTCAGTTATTTAGAGATAATGAAAATAAAGGTGACTTAATACTTGATAATAATGAGATTGAAAGAGAGAGGGGCATAACAATAACATCCAAGAATGTTTCTGTAATATATAAAAACATAAAAATAAATATCATCGATACACCTGGCCACGCTGATTTTGGAGGAGAAGTTGAAAGAGTTCTAAATATGGCCGATGGAGTCCTTCTTTTAGTTGATGCCTTTGAGGGTCCAATGCCACAGACAAGATTTGTCTTACAAAAAGCAATCAAACTTGGTCTAAAACCTTGTGTTGTGATAAATAAAGTTGATAAAGAAAATTGTACGCCAGATGAAGTACATGAATCAGTCTTTGATTTGATGTGTGAGTTAGATTCTGAGGAGTGGCAATTAGATTTCCCAACTGTTTATGGGTCAGCAAAAGAAAACTGGATGAGTGATGATTGGAAAAATAAAACAAACAATATTGAACCATTAATGGATATGATAATAAAACATATTCCATCACCAAAAACTGAAATAGGTAGTCTGCAAATGTTAATAACTTCATTAGACTATTCTTCATTCACTGGCAGAATAGCGATTGGTAGGTTACAACGAGGTAAGCTTATAAAAGGTTCCAATATTTCTTTAATTAAAAGAGATAAAACTATTTTAAAATCAAAAATCAAAGAGTTATATGTCTTTGAAGGTTTGGGTAAAAAGAAAGTAGAAGAGGTGGAGGCTGGTGATATTTGTGCAATTGTAGGATTAGAGAATTTTGAAATTGGTGATACAATTGCAGATATTGAAAATCCTGAAGCTTTAAATACAATTTCAATTGATGAACCAACAATGAGTATGTTGTTCACAATTAATGATTCTCCATTTTTTGGGAAAGACGGTAAGTATGTCACTTCTAGACATGTTAAAGAAAGGTTAGAAAAAGAGTTAGAAAAAAACCTTGCGTTAAAAGTTGAATCAACCGAAAGTGCAGATAAGTTTATTGTTTTTGGAAGAGGAATCCTTCACCTTTCTGTTCTGATTGAAACCATGAGAAGGGAGGGTTATGAGCTTCAAATTGGTCAGCCTCAAGTTATTGTTAAGGAAATTGACGGAGTTAAGAGTGAACCATTTGAGGAAATGACGATAGACTTACCCGAATCTATTTCTGGAAAAGCAATTGAAATAGTTTCCGTCAGAAAAGGTGAAATGACAAGTATGGTTTCGAAAGGAACTCGAATGGTTTGTGAATTCATTATACCGTCAAGAGGAATTATTGGTTTAAGGAATCAATTATTGACAGCTACTGCTGGTGAAGCTATTTTATCACACAGGTTTTTAGAGTTTAGGGAAATTAAAGGAGGAATCCCTGAAAGATTAAATGGGTCTTTAGTTTCGATGGAGAAGGGCACAGCGATACCTTACTCAATTGATAAATTGCAAGAGAGAGGAAGATTTTTTGTAAACCCAGGAGAAGAAATTTATGAAGGTCAGGTTATTGGGGAAAACTCGAGAAGAGATGATATGGTTATTAATATAACCAAAACTAAAAAACTTAGCAATGTAAGATCTTCTGGAGCTGATGATAAAGCCAGAATTATTCCAGCAATTAAATTCTCACTTGAGGAAGCTTTAGAATATATTCAAAAAGATGAATATGTCGAAGTGACACCTAATAATCTTAGGTTAAGAAAAATATTACTAAAAGAAGTTGAGAGAAAAAGAAGCAAATAATTAACTCCAATCCTTAAACTTAAATTATTACACAGATCCGATTAAGCTTGTTTTCATTTCTTGTTTTTTTTAAATTTTAGAATTATCAAATAAATTAAAATAAGTACTGCGATTGAAACAAGACCAATTCCAAAATAAATTATTGACCAGGTATCAATTCCTGTGTAATCAGAGATTAATTCTGAACCAAAGAAAATCAGATTGCTAAGCAAACACAGCCATATAATAGTTTCATTCCAGCTAAATTTCATTTTTTAAAATTAATTAAATGTTTGTTTAGGTAGAATTTTATTTTCATTTAAAAATTTATTTTTTATGACTTCAATATCTATATTTTGAATTTTTAAAATAGAGTTCTTTGAGTAGTCCATTTCAGTTTCTACAAGTTCTTTTGAAAAAACATTTCCAATAAATTCAATATTTTTTCTTTTTCGAAGTTGATTTTTCATATCACCCTCAAAATAAAATTTATTGTTCTCAAAGTTTGTTTTCATTGGCCAGGGTCCGCCCCAATTATCAATTCTAACGATCGTATTATCAACGTTTTGATTTTTTTTTGGGATTATAATTATATTATCATGTATGTATGTGTTTTCAACCGGACCTGTTATGTGAAATGTTGGTGAAAAAACTCCTCTTCTGCTAGTTGGATAGGGCCTAATACCATCATTGATACTTAAATTATTTCTTATGATTGTGTTGGACGTGCCTATATTAATTTTCTCTCCATATGATGATCCTGCATTACAAACAAGAACAAATCCTCCGTAGTTGTCGTGACTATAATTATTTTGAATAATAGTACCTACGGAATTCCAGTCTGAATCATAGCCTTGAGCATCCCACTTGGCTTTGTGACCACTTACCTCATTAAATTGAATAATAGTATTATCTGAGCTATAGGGCCAAATTCCAGCCGCAGCTTCTGGTTCCGGAAGTATATCGGGGAAATCCCTTAATGTGTTGTGTTCTACGATTGCTCCATCACATCCAAAAATCACAATACCATCTCCAGGCACCTTTTCAATTAGATTATTTTTTACTATTACATTTAGATTTGGATACCATTTGTCACGATTTGCTGATGCTCTAAAATTTATTGCATTTCTTTCAGTTTTATAGATGTGATTATTTAGAATTTGTAAGCCATTTATTCTAGATCTTATTTTTTCTCCAAACTTTCTGATCAATATTGCTGAACCCCCTCCATCACTTTTCACCAAACTACCATTAACATCACGAATCACCATATTTTTAATTACTATATTTTTTAATTCACCTGAGTCTTCTGCAAGTATTGTAAGTCCAGTTCTTGCCTCTAATCTTTCGATTCCTTTATTTGAGATTTCAATTCCATCAATAATAATATGCTCCACATTATCTAAAAGGATAGTGTGTGTTTTTTCTCCATTTCCATTTACGATTGGTTTTTTACCGTTTCCATATGACTTAAAAATAATTGGATTATCATCTCTTCCGCTATCATTAATTTCTATAACCCCGTTAAATTCAGAGTCAGCTTTTAAGTGTATGGTTGTACCAGGTTTTAATATTGTATTATCTAAATTGACTAATGAGGCCCAGGCATTTTGTTTTGAATTTCCTGAATTATTATCATCACCTTCGTTCGAATCGATATATATATTGTAACTGTCAAGACTTGAGCAACTAAACAGAAAAACTAGTAAAAGTAGAATTGGTTTTTTCATTTATTCTTTTTTACAATCCTAATTAAGTTAAATAAAATTATTATACTTATATAAACAACTGATTATTAACTACTTGCCGATACAGAAATTTGAAAAGATATTTCCAAGCATCTCATCATTGGTTATTTGCCCAGTTATTTCACCAATTGAGTCAATGGCTTTTCTTAGGTCTATTGACAACAGGTCACCCGAAATATCATTTTGCAAACCTTTTTCAACTTCGCCTAAAGATATCAATGCTTGTGATAAAAATTCATAATGTCTAATGTTGGTAACAACCGTATCTCCGGAGTTATCTATAAACTGAAAAGAATTGGATAATTTTTTAATTAAACCCTCGACAGATTTTTTATCTAAAGCAGATATTTCAATAATTTCCGTGATTCCAAAATCACTAGATTTTTTTAAAAGATTTTCTAAATCAATTGTAGAGTTGTTTTCTAAGTCTACTTTATTTCTGATTAGAATGATTTTTAAGTCTTGTCGACTAAATTCTTTTATGTCGTTTAAAATTTCAGATTCTTTTATATCGTTAATATCAAACAGATAAAGTAAAACAGATGCCTCTGAAATTTTTGATTTCGTTATTTCAATTCCTTTTGACTCAATGATATCTTTTGTTTTTCTAAGTCCAGCAGTGTCGATGAATCTATACTTGATTCCATCAATAATAATTACGTCTTCTATCGCATCTCTAGTTGTTCCTGGAATATCACTCACAATTGCTTTCTGCTCATTTAGTAAAGTGTTTAGCAAAGAGGATTTTCCAGAATTTGGTTTTCCAGCAATGGCAACAGGTACACCGTTTTTGATTGCATTTCCATACTTAAATGATTTCTTTAGATTTTCAACTTTCTCCTTTACTTTTTTAATCAACTTCTCCAGCTCACTTTTGTTTGCAAAGTCAACATCTTCTTCACTAAAATCCAGCTCCAGTTCTATCATTGAAACAAAGTGCAATAATTCTTCTCTCAAAACTTTTAGATCATTTTGAAATCCTCCTCTCATTTGACTTAATGCAATTTTATGCATGGAAGATGAATCTGAATAAATAAGATCTGACACTGCTTCAGCTTGTGTCAAATCCATTTTACCACTCAAAAATGATCTCATTGTAAACTCACCGGGTTTTGCAAGTCTTATGTTTTTTTCTAATAATGTTTCAAGGATTTTCTTTTGAATGAAAGTAGATCCATGACAAGAAATTTCAACTGTCTGTTGACCTGTGTAAGATTTCTCTTTATCAAAAAAAGAAACAACTACTTCATCAATTACTTCATCTCCCTTGGTAAACTCCCCAAACATCATAGAATGGGATTTTATATCCAAAAGTCTTTTCCCGCTTTTTGATTTAAAAAATGGATTAACTTTTTCCAATGCTTTTTCACCGCTAACACGTATGAGTGAAATAGCCCCCATTCCACCAGGTGAGGATATAGCAATAATATCATCTTTAAAGTCCATTTATTTAAGCTTTTTAGTAAATGTTGCTCTTCTTTTATGCAGTGTACTTTGATAGTTTTTCCAAAATGCCTGAATAGCTTTGTTTTCAACAAGTTCTGGGTTTGTTTCGACTTCTACTATTCCTCTTTTATTAAAGGTGTTTTGTAGTTCATTGAAAATAACCGCTGTAACTCCTTTACTTTGGTATTTAGGATCAACCCCTATTAAATAAAGTGAAACCCTGTCATTAAAATGTTGGGCTTTGAAAAGATGGAAATAACCCATAAGCCCCATTTTGCCATTAATTTTTTTTAATGCTCGAGAGAACGAAGGCATTGTGATTAAAAAAGCAATTAAATTACCGTCTTTATCTAAACAACATTTAATAAAATCTGGATGTATGTATTTGATGAATTTTTCTTTGTAAAAATCAATCTGATATTGCTTAATTGTAACATATGTTTGTAGGTTTGAATAAGTGACATTCAATAGCTCAAACATTTTATCAACGTAAGGAACAATCTCCTTTCTTGATTTAAAATTTAGAACCTTAAGTCCATACCTTTGCTGAATTATTTTTGAGAATTTCTTTACTTTTTCTGGCGCATCATCCGCTGAGAAAATTTTGATTTTGTATTCTACCCATTCCGCTAACTTAGTAAACCCAAGTTTTTTTAAATGCTCTTTTTGATATGTATAATGGTACCAAGTAATCATGGTGTTAAGCTCTTCATATCCCTCAATTAGGAGTCCTGCTTTATCCATATTTGAGAACCCTACTGGCCCATCAACAAACTCCAGCTTTCTGCTTTTACCAAATTCAACAACAGATTCAAGAAGCTTTTTGCTAACCTCTAAATCATCAATTGTATCATACCAACCGAACCTTAATTTGTTTTTCTTTTGCTCTTCAATTTCAACCCAGTTTACAATTGCTGCAATTCTACCAACAGTAACTCCATCTTTTTTTGCAACATAAAATTCTGCCTCAGCATTTTTAAAAACAGGGTTTTTTTCTTTATCCATCGATTCTAGTTCCTCAGAAATTATTGGTGGAACCCAATAGTCACAACCTTTATATAATTTAAAAGGAAACATAACGAAGTCTCTTTCCTGTTTTTTATTTTCAACTTTAATGACTTCTATCATTTATTTTTCTTTCTGTCAATTCTGTTTTGACGTTTGGTTTCTTTATCTAATTTCTTTGACTCCTTTTTTAAATCTTTTATCTCTTTTCTAACTTTTTTCTTTTCTGAAACTTCCCCTCTTTTAAAAAAGTCAAATACAGTTTTGCCTTTTCGGTCATTTTTTCTCTGTTGTTTTTCGGAATCTTTTTCTGCTTTTCTTTGAATTTTTTGATTTTTCTTAAAATCTTTCATCTGCTTTAATTCAACGTCTGTAACATCAATGTGCCAATCAAACCTTTTTGAAAAACCAAGGTTTAAATAAAATAGACTTGGTGTGTTTTTTAAACTTCCTCCTATATTTAAATCAGCTTGAATGTCTTTTGAAATTAAGTGAGCTGTTCCAAATTTGAACAACTGGTCGGAGTAAACGCCATTTTTAAAAGTTTGGAACTCTCCAAAAATACTCCAATTGGGATTTCTTAAGTTATGTGTTATTGTGAATAGGTAATTTAATGTGTTATAATTGGTTGATTTAGGAAGATAGTCTGGAAATGTGGGGTTTTTAAATGCTAGCTCATAAAAGATATTATTTACCACTACCCATCTTCCTTTGAAGTGATTTTGGGTGGCAATACCAACAAATGGAGAAATATTTTGAATTGGATGGTTAAAGTTTCTTATCCTGGTGACATTCTGATTCAATAGGTCGGGGTATACCGTCTTTTTCATTTCAAAAAACTGATCGTTGTAATTAATCTTATCATCAAAATTAAATCCAGAGCCTACCATAACAGACAGGGCTGGTATAAAATCTGTTAATTTTATAACTCTACCTGCTTTCCAACTGTAAAAATTTTGACCGTGCCATTTTTTGTTTTTAAAAGGGTCAAAAACAAGATATTTAAAACCTATTGTTTGTTCTCCAATTAGAGTTTCACTGATTTCTGTAGAGTAATTGTTTTGATAATTATTGTCCAAAACATTTCTGGATAAAACTGAGCCTTCAAGAAATACTTCAAGCTTGTCATTTAGTAATCCGTATCTAAACAAATAGTTAAATTTGAATCCATCAATTTTAGAGTTGTTTAAATTTTTATGCTCCATACTGTAGCTAGAAACACCTGTCTCAACTTGAAGAACATTCCAACCAATTGCAAAAGCCCCGTGTGAGGTTCCAGGTCTATTTGAGTTTATAGTTTCGGTATACTGAGCATTAACAGTAAAAGTTATGAGCGTGAGAAAAACAAAACATCTGGCTATTAGCATAGTAGGATAAATATAATTCAAAGATAAATTGAAATATGCAATTAACTAATTCATTTGATTAATTGTATTTTTGAAAGAAAGGACATGCTTTTTATTTATATTTTTTTATTTATTGTCATCTTCAGTTATATATTGAAAAGACTGGCTCCATATATTTTAACATATATAATTAAGAAACAATTTGAAAAATTTCAAAAAAAACAACCTCAAAAAAAAGATGATTTTAAAATGAAATCTAATAAAAAAGTAGGCGAATATATCGATTATGAAGAGATTGATTAAAAGTTATTTGAATAGAAATTTGATCATTGATTTTTTAATCCTTTGCTCTTTTTGTCTAATCTCTTTAATTTATTTTAAACCCGTTCTCTCTGGGAAAAAAATCAAACAATCTGATATTGATCAATTCTCAGGTATGTCCAGACAAATTGTGGAGCACAGAGAAAAGTTTAACGAGGAGCCTTATTGGCTTGATAATGCATTTTTGGGTATGCCAACATATCAGGTCGCTGCAAAATATCCATTTGATGTTTTAGATAAGGTTGACAACTTAATTCGTTTTCTACCGCGACCTGCTGATTATCTTTTTGTTTACTTACTTTCATTTTTCCTTTTACTAAAAAGTATGAAAGTTAGAAGTGACTATGCTTTTTTTGGATCTATTGCATTTGCATTTTCAACCTATCTTATTATCATTTTAGGTGTTGGTCATAATACAAAGGCGTTGGCGATTGGTTATACTCCATTGGCTTTGGCGGGACTTTTCAAAATTCTAAATCAAAGGATTTTAACTGGTATTCTTATTTGCTCAATAGGACTGGGGCTTCAAATAAATGCAAATCATTATCAAATGACTTACTACTTTATGATGCTAATGGGTCTTATTTTGATTATATCTACCCTAATAGTTAGAAATAAAAATCCCAAAACCAGTTTTACTAAAATTGGAGCATTTGCATCATCTGTTTTGATTGCCATTCTTTTGAACTCTTCATCAATTATGGCAACCAAAGAGTACTCAGAATTTAGTACGAGAGGTAGTTCTGATATTTCTATAAATGCAGATGGTAGCGAAAAACAAGATCTGAATGGGCTTAGTAAAGATTATATTACAGAGTACAGTTATGGGAAACTTGAGAGTTTAAATCTTATTATTCCGAGATTTATGGGTGGAGGGAGCTCTGATCTTATTGAAAAGGATACAGAATTTTTTAAAAGCTTATCCAACTATGATCCTCAATCTGCAAACTTAATCTATCAAAATGCAAGGTTGTATTGGGGCGATCAGCCAATTGTTGCTGCGCCAGCATATATAGGTATAAGTGTCTTTTACTTATTTATAATATCGCTGTTTTATTTAGACAAAAAAACTTTAGGATGGGTAGTTCCGTCTTTGCTTTTCGCCCTATTCTTATCGTGGGGTAAAAACTTTTCTTCATTGACTAACTTGATGATTGACTATTTTCCTTTTTATGATAAATTTAGAGCTGTATCCTCCATACAGGTCATCATTGAGCTTCTCATTCCACTAATAGCAACAATTGGTGTCTTTAAGATCTTTGAAGGTAAAAATCCCGAAAAGATGAATAACAAAAAAATCATTTATCCATCATTAATTTTTATAGCAACTCTGTTTTTATTTTTAATGTTTGGAGAATCCATTTTTAGTTTTCAATCTGAAAGAGAAGTTTTTGGAGCTTACCCTGAAATTCTTGACATGATCTTAAATGAGAGAAAATCTGTATTTAGGGAAGATGTCATGCGATCTATATTTATTGTTTCTGCTGTTTTCATTTCAATTTTTGCAGTCAAGAAAAAATATTTATCAAAAAAGTATATTGTTCCAATTCTTACAATAATTGTTTTAATTGACTTATGGTCGTTTAATATGAATTATGTCAATGATGATAACTTTACTAATTCATCAAAAGTAAAAACACCTTTTAATATTAATGAAATAGATAAGGAAATTTTATCAGATAAATCAGACTTTAGGGTTTATGAAAGCTTCCGTGGGTTTGTTAACGGAAGAACTTCTTTTTTTCACAATTCAATCTCGGGATATCATGCTGCAAAGCCTAAAAGAATGCAAGATATTTATGACTTTTATCTTTTAAAAAATGAGCTGGATGTTCTTGACATGCTAAATGTTAAGTACATTATTGACATAAATCAAAGTGGTAATATTGAATTAAAGACCAATCAAAATGTTTTAGGTAGCGCCTGGTTTGTGGATGAGGTAGAAAATGTAGAGAGCCCTAATGAGGAGCTTCTTGGACTATCAAATCTTGACTTTAAAACAAAGTGTATAAGTGTCAATTTGGAGAGCAAAATATATAACGAGCGTTCTAAAAATAAGATTAAGGTTGTTGAAAAAACACCAAATAAAATTACATACAAAGTCTCAGCCATTGATACCGGATTTATAGTTTTTTCTGAGGCATTTTATAAAAATGGATGGGAGGCAAAAGTAAACGGCCAAATTAAAAAACATCAAAAGGTAAATTATTTATTGAGAGGTTTAGAGGTTGAAAAAGGCGAATATGAAATTGTATTCAGCTTTGACCCTCCAATAGTAAAAACAGGTTCATTCCTAATGGCAGGTTCTAATATTTTATTATTGATTTTAATCATTTTTTATTTTCGAAATCAACTTAAAAATGTACGATAAAATCCCTGCTAACAGATATAAAAAAACTTTAAAGATGCTGAATGAGGTCTCCCCATCACCAAGTGTGATTTTTGATCTTGGGGTCAGGAACCCCTTTTCGGAAATCATGGAAAAAAATAATTATAAGGTTTACAATACTAGTGGACAAGATTTCGACTTGGATCCAAAAATTGATATTCCTAGTGATGTAGATTTGGTAACTGGTTTTGAAATTATAGAGCATTTAGTATCGCCTTACACATTATTAAAGAATCTAAGCGCAAAGAAGATTTTATTAACAGTTCCCTTAAAGCTTTGGTTTGCGAAGGCCTATAAAAGCAGACATGATGAAAGAGATCGTCACTATCATGAATTTGAAGCTTGGCAGTTTGACTGGCTTTTAGAGAAATCTGGATGGAAAATAATTAAAAAAGAACTTTGGAAAAGCCCAACAAACAAAATTGGCATTAGACCTTTTTTGAGACTATTTACACACAGGTATTATGCTGTATATGCTGAAAGAACAAAAGAGAATTTTAATAATTATTACAAGGGGGTTTTAAATTTATAGATAATGAAATTAGGAATGATTTTAGACGCTCCATTCCCTGACGATGCTCGGGTTTCAAATGAATGTGATCAACTGATTAAGTCTGGTCATGAAATTTTTTTATTTTGTCTTTCATACAAAAAAAAGTTTCAGAAACTTGAGGTTTATAATGGTATAAACATTAGAAGATATTTTTGTTCAAAAATAGTTTACAAGAGTTCTGCTCTATCAAATGATTTACCATTTTATGCAATCAAAATGAAGAAAAAAATAAGACATTTTGTGCATAGTAATAATTTGGATTATTTGCATGTTCATGATATTCAAATTGCTAATGCTGCAGCCCAAATTTGTGATGAATTGGGGTTAAAATTTACATTAGATCTGCATGAAAATCGACCTGAAATAATGAAATCCTACAAACACGTCAATACAATTTTCGGAAAACTTTTCATTAGTCCAAATCGTTGGAAAATTGCAGAAGAAAAATTTGTAGCAAAAGCCCACAAAATAATCACAGTTACAGAACATGCAAAAAAAGAACTTATCAAAAGATGTAACGTTGATCAAAAAAAGGTAGTTGTATATCCAAATACGGTAAAACAAAGCTTTTACCTAAATAAACACTTGGATGAAGAGCTGACAAAAACTTATTCAAAAAATTTTGTTTTAATCTACATTGGAAATACCTCTGAAAGAAGAGGACTGGAAACAGTGATAGATTCTTTACCGTCCATTAAAAAGAAAATAAAAAATGTCAAGTTGATTATAATTGGTAAAAGTTCATACGATAATGAATTAAAGTATAAAATTGAAAAACTAGATCTGTTTAGTTGTGTTGATTTTATTGGCTGGAAAAGAGAAGATGAACTTTATAAGTATTTGATGGTTTCAAAGCTAGGATTATCACCACTTCACAGGAATAAACACCACGATACAACTTATGCAAATAAACTTTTCCAATATATTTCATTTGGTCTGCCAGTGATTTGTAGTAACTCAACTGCACAATCAGAGCTTGTAGATAGTTATAAATGTGGAAAAGTATTTAAAGAGAAGAGCCATACAGATTTTCAAAAAGTAGTTGTATCAATTTTCAATAATAAAAAAGAATACGAGTTGTTAAGGTCAAACTGTTTTAAAGCTATTGAGAAATTAAACAATAGTGTTGTTTCAAAAAAAATGATTTCTAGTTATGAATAGAAAATCTATAGGAATTTTAACTTACTATTGGCCTCCTTCAGGTGGATCTGGAGTTCAAAGGTGGCTCAGATTTTCTAATCATCTAGCAGAATTGGGTTGGGAGGTTCATGTTTTTACATTTGAAAATCCTCAGTTTGAGGTAATTGATAATGATAATATTGACTTGGTAAATCCATCAATAAAGGTGAATAAAATAAAAGGGTTTGAACCGTCCAAGTTTTTAAAAAGCCTATTTACTTATAAATCAAAATTCAGAAGCTATTCTGATGGAATTGGCTTCAGGCATGACAATAACTCCATCACATCAGCAGTAATTAGAGAGTTATTATTCTTTCCTGATGCAAGAAAGTTTTTAATTGGTCCTGCATACAGATTTATTAAAAAATATTTTCAAGAAAATAATTTAAATCATCTCATTACAACAGGCCCCCCTCATTCAATGCATAATGTTGGGCTAAGGCTAAAAAAAGATATCAAAATAAAGTGGATATCAGATTTTAGAGATCCCTGGTCCAATTTTTTTCAAAATAAATTACTAAACCAATTGGAATCAACACAAAAGAAACACCTTAAAGAAGAGGAAAGAATTTTAAAAAATGCAGATGCAGTATTAACAACTGCGAAAAGTTTAAATCAAAAGTTCTCTAAGGTTAATAATGAATGTTTTTATATTCCAAGTGGATTTGAAAATACTATATCCTGTAAACCTCATAAAAAATTTAGAATTCTTTACGCGGGTTCTATGAAACTAATACAAAATCCAAGAAATCTTTGGGATGCATTGTCAGACTTAATTGAAACCAAAGAAAATTTTAAAGAACTTGTTGAAATAGTTTTAATTGGAAGTATTGATAACCATATTTTAATTTCTGATGAATTCAAAAAAATTAAAAAAAGAAAAATAATTGATCCTATCTCCAAAAGTGAACTCGATAAAGAAATTGGAATTTCAGAACTTTTGGTCGTTTGTTCGGTAAATATGAAAGGTTCGAATGACATAATTCCTGGAAAGTTTTTTCATTATTTATCATCAAATAAAAATATTCTTGGGATTAGTAACAAAGGAAGTGATCTAGAAAATATTATAATCGATACGCAGTCAGGCAAGTCATTTGACTATAATAATTATCATGATTTAAAAAATTATATTTACGAGTGCTTTGAGAGCTATTTAATGGGAAAATCAAAAAAACGAAAAACAGTTTCTAAATATATGTCCAATAATATTGCGGAAAAAATTGAACAAATAATTACAAAATTATAGCATGGGAATTGTATTAAACCAATCATATAAAAATATCATTATAATTATTATTGCAATAATAATTGGTGGTTTTAACACCTTGTTCTTTTATCCAGCTTTCCTTCAAGCCGAATATTATGGCCTTGTTGTTTTTTTACTAGCTACTTCAAATCTTTTAATGCCGCTAGTTTCATTCGGAAGTCAACATACAATTATAAAATATTTTTCTTCCTACGAAAATAAAGTTGAAAAAGATGTTTTCATGTCCTCCGTTATTTTTATTCCATTGCTAACTATTATTCCAATTTCAATATTGGTAGTGCAATTTCATGATACAATCGGAAGTTTTTTATCAGTTCAAAATCCAATAATTGATTCTTATGTGTGGGTAATATTTTTAGTAGCTTTTGCAACTTCTTATTTTGAAGTTTTTTATTCTTGGTCTAGGGTTCAGTTGAAGACTGTATTTGGGAATTTTTTAAAAGAAATATTTCCAAGGCTCTCAATTCTGATTTTACTGACCTTGGTTTATCTTGGACAAATAACAAAGGAGAATTTTATTTGGTGGCTCACTGGCTTTTATTACCTGAGACTTTTGATTATGATGATTTATTCTTTTTATTTATACCTGCCAAAATTTTATTTTTCTATTCCCAACAATATAGGAGAAGTTTTAACCTATTCACTATTTATTTTCTTAGCAGGATCAGCTGCTAGTATATTGATTGATATTGATAAGTTTATGATTCCTCAAAAAGAAGTAATATCACAAACAGCATTTTATGCTGTAGCTGTTTTTATTGCGACTGTTGTTGAAATTCCTGGAAGAGCCATGTTTCAAATTGTAAATCCTCTTGTTGCAAAGGCGCTAAATGAAAATGATTTTAAGGGTCTTGAAACCCTTTATAAAAAGAGCTCGCTTAATCTAATTATAGTGTCGGGGCTGTTTTTCTTGCTGATAAATTTAAATGTAAATCCTTTCTATAATTTGATTTTAGATTCCTCATATTCAACTGCTGTTTTGGTTGTTTTAATAATATCCGTAAGCAAATTGATTTTAATGAGCTTTGGTTGTGGACCTGCAATTCTTGCCACTGCAAAATTTTATAAAATAACATTACCCTTTTCGTTGTTGATGGCTGTTTCCGTTTATTTTCTAAATGATAATCTGATCGATTTATACAGCATTAATGGAGCTGCTTTATCTACATTAATTGTAATATTTATTTTTACTTTTCTTAAAATCATCTACTTAAAATATAAGTTAAAAATACAACCGTACTCTTTGGACACACTTAAAGTTTTTGTTCTGATTGCAGTTCTTTTTTTTATTACTGATTTAGTTAATTTTAATAAGAACTATATGGTTGAAATAATTGTGAAATCCGTAGCAGTTTCTGCAGTTTACATTATTTTTATTTATAGAATGGGAATCTCTAATGAAATAAATTCAGTAATAAAAAAAACCTTATCCAAGTTTAGTTTTTAAAAACTTAGTAAGAAGAGATTTTTTATTTTTCACCAATTTTTCAGGTGATCCTGCAAAAATTAATTCTCCTCCTTTTATTCCACCATATGGCCCAAGATCTACAATATAATCAGATGACTTTATTAATTCTATATTGTGTTCTACCACAATAATTGAGTGACCGTAGCCAATTAAGTGATTAAATGAATTTAATAGTTTTTTAATATCGTGAAAGTGAAGACCAGTAGTTGGTTCATCAAAAATAAATAGTGTTTTAACCGCTGACTGCCCTTTTAGAATGAACGATGCTAGCTTAATTCTTTGTGCTTCACCACCACTCAAGGTTGATGAGGATTGTCCTAAGTTTACATAACCCATCCCAACATCAATTAAGGCTTTTAATTTATTTGCAATTTTATTTTGACCATTTTCAAGAAAAAAATTATAACCCTCATCAATTGTCATTTTTAAAATATCATCAATATTTTTATTTTGATAACTTACTTGTAGAACGTTTTTTTTAAATCTTTTTCCTTTACATGTTTCACAAATTAAATTGATATCCGCCATAAACTGCATTTCAACTTTTATTGTACCCTCTCCCTTACAATCATCACACCTTCCTCCATCGACATTAAACGAAAAGTGTTTTGGCTTAAATGAGAATTGTTTAGATGCTGATTGTTTAGCAAAAAGGTTGCGAATGTCATCATATGCTTTTATGTATGTAACAGGATTTGATCTAGAAGATTGGCCAATTGGATTTTGATCAATGAACTCAATGGAGCTTATATCATCCAAATTTCCACTAATAGATGAAAATTGACCAGGTTTAGTTGTGTAAATACCTTTTGATTGTAATAAAGCAGGATATAATATTTTTTTTACTAGTGTTGTTTTTCCACTACCAGATATCCCAGTGACACAGACTAAAGAGTTTAAGGGAAAGCTTATATTGATGTTCTTTAAATTGTTTTCTCTGCAACCCTTAAGTACAATTTTTCTATTATTACTTCTTCTTTTTGATGGTACAGGAATTTCATTTTGGTTTTGAAGATATTTGGCTGTAATCGTTTTTGATTTTATAATGTGATTTAAAGATCCTTGAGCAACAACCTCTCCTCCTTGGCTTCCTGCCCCAGGACCTAAATCAATAATTTGGTCTGCTGATCTAATTATGTCTTCGTCATGCTCAACAATAATGACAGTGTTCCCTATAGATCTTAAATTCTGTAAAATAGAAATTAACTTTGTTGTGTCCTCAGGATGTAAACCAACACTTGGTTCATCCAAAACATAAATTGATCCAACTAGGGCGCTGCCAATTGATGTTGCGATATTTATTCTTTGTGTTTCACCCCCTGAAAGAGAGTTTGATTTCCTATTTAAGGTTAAATAAGGAAGTCCAACTTTACATAAAAATGATAATCTGTTTTTTATTTCTACAATGATTCTATTAGACTTTTTTAAATCAGTTTCTGATAGTTCAATTTTATTAAAAAAGCCTAAAACATCCTCAATTGGGAGCTGTACTAAATCAGAAATGGATAATCCATTTATTTTGACATAGTTGGCCTCCTTTCTAAGCCGTGTCCCACCACACTCAGTACATAGAGTTCTTCCTCGGTACCTTGAAAGCATAACTCTATTTTGAATTTTGTACATTTTTTTTTCAAGTTTAGCAAAGAAGTAGTTGATCCCTTTAAAATATTCATTGCCATCCCAAATAAGTTGTTTTTCATTTTCATTTAATTTAAAATAAGGGCGATGAATAGGGAAATTAAATTTTTGAGAGTTTTTTACAAGTAAATCTTTATACTTTCCAAGCTTCTGTCCTCTCCAAGGTGCGATACAATTTTCATAAACAGAAAGGCCTGTATTTGGTATTACAAGTTCTGGGTCAATTCCCATTATATCACCATATCCACCACAATTACTACACGCTCCAAATGGATTGTTGAAACTAAACAAGTGTTCTGTTGGCTTAATGAACTTTATGCCGTCTTGTTCAAATTTCTTGGAAAATAATTTATAGCAATCATCCTTTAAGCTTTTTATATACATCTCATCATTCCCCTGATAAAAAGCATTTTCAATTGAATCGGTAATCCTGTCTAGATAATCTTTATCCTTTTTATAAATAGATCTGTCAATTACCAAATAGAGCTTTTCTTTACTTGTAGAAGTGAAATCCTCTATTTGATAAGTAACTCCATCAGATTCTATTCGAGAGTAGCCATCATCATGAAATAAATTTAAATATTTTTTTAATTCAATATTTTCTGGGCAGTTAAGTTTGACCATAACCAAAAACTTATCGCCTTCACTAAAACTGCTTATGTAATCAATTACAGTATCAAGACTATCAATAATCACTTCTTTATTTGTTATTGGGCTATATGTTTTTCCAATTCTTGAGTAAAGTAATTTCAGATAATCATAAATTTCTGAGCTTGTTCCAACAGTTGACCTTGGGTTTGAATTGTTTACTTTTTGTTCAATTGCAATTGCAGGTGATAAACCTCTTATTTTTTTTACTTTAGGTTTTTTAATTTTACCCAAGAACTGTCTTGCGTATGATGATAAACTTTCAATGAACCTTCTCTGACCTTCAGCAAATATTGTATCAAATGCCAGACTTGACTTACCTGAACCTGAAAGACCTGTAATAACTATTAATTTTTTTTTTGGAATTTTTAAACTTATGTTTTTTAGATTATGCATCTCTGCACCCTCTATAGTTATTTCCTCCTTTATTTTTTTTGTTCCTACTGACATTTTATTTGACAATCCATATATATGGATCTATAGCTTTGGTGTTGTTAAAAATACTAAACTGCAATGTTGATTTAGAACCGTCTTTTGGATCAAATACTTTTCCTATTTTTTGCAAAGCAGAAACCTTTTCTCCTTTTTCAACATAAACTTCATCAATATTTTTGTAAGCCGTAATATAACTTCCGTGCTGGATAAGTACGGTAATATTACTCCCTTTGAATTTTAAAATTGAAAGAACAAACCCATTAAATACGGCTCTAATTTCAGCATCCTTTGTAGTGGCAATAACTAGACCATTACTTTGAATCTTAGTTGTCCTTACTACTGGATGGGGTTGTAAACCAAATTTTCGTATTACTACACCTCTTACAACAGGCCAAGGTAAATTTCCCTTATTCGCACTAAATTTTTCAGAAAGTGCCCTTGCTTCTGGTGTTAGTTTAAATATGTTATTGTTAGATTCATTATTAGACTTTCGTATGGCTTCTTTGATTAGACGATCAATTTCTTTATCAAGGTTTATTGAAATCTTTTGCTTATCATTGATTTGTTTTTTGTATGCCTTTTCCTTTCTTCTTAATCCAGATATCAATCTTTCTTTAGATTTTTCTTCAGCTTTTAAATTGATTTGATTTTCCTTGTTTTGTTTAAGCAGGTTGTTTTTATCAGATTTCAAAGAGTTTAACAATGTGATTTTTTGATCTAAAAGGTTTATGGAGTTTGAGATTTTATCAGCTACTCTTTTTCTATCTTCGGAAAATTGATTTATATATCTAGTACGTTTTAAGGCCTGTAAAAAATCATCAGACGAAAGTAAAAACATCAGCCTAGATTCTTTAAGCTTACTTTTGTATGAATTCTTAATCATAAGTGAATACTGTTTTCTAACTTGTATTATTTCACTTTTAAGAAAATCGATTGAATCATTTTTTTTATCAATTTCATTTGTTAAAATATTAATCTGCTGATTGGTTAACCTGATTAGCTCCTGATTTTTTAATATTCTAATGGAAATATTTTCTAAATCATTATATGCAATTTTAGTTGTCTTTGAGTTATTAAATAGCAATGAATTAATGTTTTCAATTTCTTTTTTAATTAAAAGTCTTTGGCTCTCGAGCTGTTTAATTTTGGTGGTTTGGGAAAAGGTCCAGCAACTAAAAAAGAATATAGAGATTATAGAATATGTCTTGATGTTTATCAATTTTAAAAAATTCGAATCTATCAATATATCAATTAGTCCCGGTACTACCAAACCCGCCTGAAGATCTTTCTGTTTTATCAAGGTTTGATGAATTTTCCCAATTAACTTTATCTATTCTTGCAAAAACAAGCTGAGCAATTCTATCTGAGGGTTTTATTTCAAATGGGGTTTTAGAAGAATTAAACAAAATAACACCAATCTCTCCCCTATAATCGGCATCAATTGTACCTGGTGAATTTAAAACTGATATACCTTTTTTTAATGCGAGGCCACTTCTAGAACGAACTTGTGCTTCATATTCCTCTGGAATTTCTAAATATATACCGGTGGGTACTAATTTTCTTTCGCCAGGTGGTAAAATAATGGAAGATGATAAAAATGCCATAAGGTCCATTCCTGATGAGCCACTAGTTTGATAAAATGGATTTTGATTGTTAGACTTATTAATTATCTTGACTTTCATTAACCATTCAGCGCTTCAGCTCCGGAAACGATTTCAAGAATTTCATTTGTAATTGCTGCTTGTCTTGCTTTATTATATGTTAGAACCAATTCACTTTTAAGCTCGCTTGCATTGTCTGTAGCTTTATGCATTGCTGTCATCCTGGCTCCATGTTCACCAGCAAATGAATCTCTTATTGCTTTGAATAATTGTATTTTTAATGACTTAGGTACTAAATCTAAAACAATTTTTTCCATTGAAGGTTCAAAAATGTAATCAGATAGAACTTCTGAATCTTCAGGTGCAGTAATTGGTAAAAATTGCTCTGAAATAGTAGTTTGATTAGCTGCATTTTTAAATGTATTATAAATAAGTTCTACATGATCATATTCACCATTTGTAAATAATTCAATTATATTATCAACTATAGATGCGGCATTATCATAATTAATGTTTTCAAAAATACTACTGTGATTTGAGATTACATTCTCTGTTTTCGAAATAATATCGTTTGCCTTTTTACCAATAATCAAAAAACTGAAATTTGCTTTTGAAAAATTTGATTGATTTTTTAGTGAAATAGCTTTTTTAACAACATTAGAATTAAAGGCACCACAAAGTCCTTTGTTAGAGCATATTGGAATTATAAGAACATTTTTTATGTCTCTACTTTCAGATAACTGGGAAACACTGGATGATGAAATTATATCATAAAAGCTAGACATCAACTCTCCTAATTTTTCAGAGTAAGGCCTCATAGCAGTAACTGCATCTTGTGCTTTTTTAAGCTTAGCGGCTGATACCATTTTCATCGCGCTAGTTATCTTCATTGTTGAAGTTACTGACGTAATTCGGTTTCTTATCTCTTTTAAATTTGGCATATATTAATTATTCGTAAGATGATGAAAGGTCTGCAGCTACACTTTCTAAAGTAGATAACACATCATCTGTGAGCTTGCCTTGCTTAATTGTGTCAAGAGTTTTTTTGTGTTTTACATTCATCAAGTCCAAAAACTTCTTTTCGAATTCTTTTATCTTATCAACGGGAACAGATTTCAAAAGATTTTTTGAACCTAAATATATGATGGCTACTTGATCCTCAACTGTAAATGGATCGTTTTGTGCTTGCTTTAAAATTTCAACATTTCTTTTTCCCTTTTCAATTACACCCAGTGTTACAGGGTCTAAGTCTGATCCAAATTTAGCAAACGCTTGTAATTCCCTAAATTGAGCCTGGTCAAGTTTGAGGGTACCTGCAACCTTCTTCATTGATTTAATTTGAGCAGATCCACCAACTCTTGAAACAGAGATTCCAACATTTATTGCAGGTCTCACCCCTGAATTAAACAGGTCTGATTCGAGAAAAATCTGTCCATCAGTTATGGAAATAACATTTGTGGGAATATAAGCGGAAACATCTCCTGCTTGTGTTTCAATTATTGGAAGTGCTGTCAAAGAGCCACCTCCTTTAACTACTGGTTTTAGGCTATCAGGAAGATCATTCATTTTTTTTGCAATTCCATCATCATTGATAACTTTAGCTGATCTCTCAAGCAATCTTGAATGTAAGTAAAACACATCCCCAGGGTAAGCTTCTCGACCAGGTGGCCTTCTCAAAAGAAGTGAGACTTCTCTATATGCAACAGCTTGCTTTGATAAATCATCATAAATAATTAATGCAGGTCTACCAGTATCCCTAAAATATTCTCCAATTGCTGCTCCAGCAAAAGGAGCATAAACTTGCATAGGTGCAGGATCTGAAGCGTTTGCGGCTACTATTGTAGTATAAGAAAGAGCTCCTTTTTCTTCAAGAGTTTTTGCTATTCCCGCAACTGTTGATGCCTTTTGCCCAATTGCAACATAGATACAGTATACAGGTTCCCCAGCGTCAAAAAATTCTTTTTGATTTATAATTGTGTCGATACAAACTGTTGTCTTGCCCGTTTGACGGTCTCCAATTACCAACTCTCTTTGTCCTCTTCCAACAGGAATCATAGCATCAATTGATTTTATTCCTGTCTGTAAAGGCTCATTAACAGGTTGTCTATATATTACGCCTGGTGCTTTTCTTTCAAGTGGCATCTCATACATTTTTCCTTTAATTTTTCCTTTTCCATCAATTGGCTCACCAAGAGTATTAACGACTCTTCCAACTACACCTTCACCAACTTTGATCGATGCAATTCGTTCTGTTCTCTTTACAGTATCCCCCTCCTTAACGTCTTTAGATGGTCCTAACAAAACTACTCCTACATTATCTTCCTCAAGGTTTAATACGATACCCTCCATTCCATTTTCAAACATGACCAATTCTCCATACTGCACGTTTGAAAGCCCATAAACTCTTGCTATCCCATCACCAACCTGAAGAACTGTCCCAACTTCTGCCAATGAAGGACCAATATCTGATCCAGTTAATTGTTTTTTTATAATTGCTGAGATTTCAGCTGGTTTTATATCTGCCATAATTTATTGTATTGATGTATTGAAAAACTCTTGTTCTAAATTTTTCAATTGTTGTTTAAAGCTAGCGTCATATTGCTTATCCCCAACCTTAAGTATAAAGCCTCCAATCAGATTTCTATCTACTTTATTGATTAGGTGAACGTTTTTAAATGTTAAGGATTTCACTTTGGATTTAATTTCCATTAGTAACTCATCGGATAACTTTGTGGCCGAAATCAAGGTCACATTTTGGTTACCCACTTTTTCATTATAAAGATCGACAAAGCATTTCGCAACATCATCGAACAAATCAATACGCCCACTATTCATTAGATGTGTAAGTAGATTCGTTGATTGAATTGACAGGCCGGCGAACACCTCTTTCAAGGTTTCTACTTTGTCATTGTCTTTTATCACTTTTGAATCAATAAATAGCTTTAACTCTTGAGATTCTTGAAAAGCCTTTTTTACAGAAATCATGTCTTTAAACATTATCATCAGATCGTTTTTTGATTCTGTAATGCTCAAAAAAGCTTTTGCATATCTTTTTGCAGCCCTAGTATTGATCATTTAAGTTTAACGTCTTTTATTAATTCTTTAACAATTTTCATTTGCTTATCATCATCTGAAAGCTTTTCTTTTATAAGTTTTTCAGCAATTTCAATTGAAAGCGTAGCTACTTGTTTTTTAATTTCCGAAACAGCAGCTTCTTTTTCATTTTTAATAGAGTCGTTGGCATTATCTATAATTTTCTGCGCTTCTGTTTTGGCCTCAGTTTTAGCCTCTTCCAAGATTGACTTTTTTAAACTACTAGCTTCCTTTAAAATATTATCTCGTTCAATTTTAGCCTCTTTAAGCACCTTGTCGTTGCTAGCCTTTAATGACTTTATTTCCTCCCTTGCTTTTTCAGCAGACTCTAAGGCATTCTTTATACCTTCTTCTCTGTCATTAATTGTCTTTAAGATCGGTGTCCATGCGTATTTTTTCAATAGCCAGATTAACAACAAAAAAATAACAGTTTGCCAAAAAAACAAACCAATTGAAAACTCTTCAATTAATTTTTCCATAAAATTTAAAAATTATTAAAGTGCAAATAAAGCGGCAAAACCAATTCCCTCAATCAACGCAGCAAAAATAATTCCTGCTACTTGTATTTTTCCACTCGCTTCAGGTTGACGGCCAATAGCTTCCATTGCTCCTTTTCCAATTTGACCAATTCCAATCCCAACTCCGATTACGACTAGGCCTCCGCCTACTATTAAAGGTATTTCCATAATTATATATTTAGTTTAATTTATTCATTTATTAATGTTCAGTTTCACCATGCTCCTCAACAGCAAATCCAAAATAAAGTGCGGATAACATAGTGAAAATGTACGCTTGTAATAACGCTACTAAAATCTCAATAATTGATATAAAAAAAGCAAGTGCAAACGACAAGCTGCTACCTACCCAATTTTGAAAAACAAACATTAAACCTATCAGACTATAAAGAACAATATGTCCGGCTTGAATGTTTGCATATAAACGTATTAGTAGTGAAAAAGGCTTTATAAATAAGCCCAAAAATTCGATTGGTGCCAATATTATTTTAAGTGGTATTGGTACACCCGGCATCCAAAAAATATGTCCCCAATAATTTTTATTGGCTGTCAAATTAGTCAGTAAAAAGGTCAATAAAGCTAAGGAAAATGTTACTGCTATATTTCCGGTAACGTTAACGCCTAATGGTGTTAGTCCTAATATGTTCAAAAACCAAATAAAGAAAAAAACAGTTAACAAATAACTCATATAATTCCTGTACTTTTTTTCTCCAATACCTGGGATAGCAATCTCGTCCCTAACATATAGAATTATCGGCTCTAAAAACCTGCCTACACCATCAGCAATGCCATTGTTTCTTGTGTATGATCTTGCGAGTGAATTAAATAAAAACAGCATCAATAAAGAAACTAGTATTATTGTAACAATATTTTTTGTGATTGAAAAATCTAAAGGTTTTTCATTTATGATTTTCCCATTTTCATCTTTAATTATATCTCCATTGTAATTTGTTTTGTAGATTTTATTATTGTCATAATTCATTCTATAAAAACTTTCATTATCCGCCACAACCTCTTTGCCGTGTTTAAAATCAGATGATACAAAAAACTTAAAACCATTGTCATATAAGATCACGGGTAATGGCAACTCTACATAAACTTTTTTTCCATCGGCTTTTGTGTAAGAAGTCAAGTAAAAACTGTGAGAGTCTTTTAGGTGATGGGTGATGTATTTTTTTATCTCGGCTTTTTTATCTTTATTTTCTTCAAGGGGTTCTGCAGAGAAAGCAGTACAAAAAGCAAATGTTGAAAATAGAGTTAAAAAAAGAAATTTTTTAGAAAAAAACATTCCAGATATTCTGTAAAATATATGCCTGCAAAGTTAGAACATTTAGTTAAAAAGTAAAGTTATTTATGAAGTTTATTTACTTGTTTATAAACAATATAAAACGCTAAAACAAAGCCTAAAAATGTTAACGAAAAGGTAAATAGTTTTTCAAAGCTAAAGTATGCGTCCAACCACTTTCCTAGTTTTGAGAAAAGGAATATAATAATGCCCATTTCAAAACTAATTACAGCAAAAACTAATAAAGGATTAGGCTGTTTTTTCAGACTGTGCTTTGTTTTCAGTTTTGCCTTCAACAGCCTTGAGCTGTTTGCCAGATTTCATGGATATTGAAGCTTCTACTTGAGCACCTTCTTCGACTGAAAGTTTTCCAGTTATGATATCGCCCTGGATTAAAGACTCTGACATCAGTGAAAGTATTTCAACGACCTCAATTTTACCAGAAACAGAACCTGAAATATCAGCATTAGAACAGTTAATCTTGCCATTGATTTTGCCTAATTTCCCAACAACAACTTTTCCGGTTGTTGTTATATTTCCCTCAACAATACCGTCGATTCTAAAGTCTGCCTCTGAGAAAATATCACCAACAATTTTTGTAGATGACTCAATTATATCTACAGATGGTGATGAAAAAAATTTATTCTCTGCCATAATCTAATTTTTGGTTATTTCTAATGTTTTAAAAATCAGCATATTAATATACTGGGAGGTCGAAAGTACAAAATATTTATCGTTTGACAATGTTTTTTTGTTTTGCATAATCAGGTCTGCAAATTCTTCTGCCTCAGCCCTACTGGCTAAGCCATATTTAACCAAAATATATGAGTTGTTTTCATATGGCTCCTGAACAAATTCATAATTATTTGGAAACTCCTTCATTTTTTTTTCGTCGTAAATAAAAATCAGAACATATTCGTTGTCATTATATGAAATTTTATTTTCGATAAGACTTTCAATATGACTGATTTTTTTTGATAGATAGTCTGTCTTTTCCGGATAAAGAACATTAATGCTTTTTAACTCTTCTAAATATTCACTTGGTTTGTAAAGCTTACCAAAGACCTTGAGCTTTTGTTCATATAAGGTAAAGCGAAAATCTCTACTTACTGAATAATTAATTAGCGAATCAATAACTTTTAATGCTAATGAATGTTTGTTTGATTTGATTGTGCTCTTAATATAGCCAACTAAAGAATCTTTAGTGTTTTCAGAAAGTGCCTCAAGTTGTTGATTGCTTAAAAACTTTGCGTATGTTGACTGTGGATATTTCGTTGTAATAAACTCCTTAATCTCCAACGCTTTTTTAGGTGCATTAAATTCCTTTGATGAATATATTTGATGTAAGTAGTATTTACTTTGAAGAAACTCTTTTTCTTCAACTTTTCCCATTAACTTAACCTTTGAAAGTGCCTGTTCGGAACTTGTTTTGTCTTTGAAGTATTCATAAAGATACAACCCAAGCTTTGAGAGGTTTTCGTTAGAAATATTCATCAGGCTGTCCTTATCTTTTTTTGATCTAGGAAGATCATTGAAAGTTCTAGAATCTTTGTTAATTTCTTGTTTATTTTCATTTTGCAAAACTGTATTTGAAGACCCAACGGAGTAAGTTCTCCAGTTATCAACATTTGTTCTGTTTCCCCACTTTATTAAAAAAATTCTTTTTCCATTTTGAACAGCAAGTTGATTGTCAAAGTAAAAAGAACTTAAAGATGTGTTTAAGGTTTTTGTATTTTGTTCATTAATTATGTTTGAGTCGTTGTCTTTATTATTCAATATCTTATTGATTTGCTCATCAGAAAATTGGCTCATATATATCAATGAATCAATTTCTTTATTTTGTTGAACCAAATCTGAAATTAAATTTAACTTCTCTCTTTGCTCGTTCAAGAGTAAAAAACTCTTTGAATTGGGGTTATAGTATGTTATTAAGGTGTCCAGATAATTTGAGGAACTTAGGTATTCTTTATTTTTTAACTCTGCTAAGAAAAGTTCATTGTAGGCATTGGTAAATAGGTTTGTGTCTCTTTCGTTAATTCTAATTGCTTGTTTTAAAAGATTTTTTGCTTTATCGTCCTCATTTATTAGCAATAGTTTTTTTGCATTATAAAAGTTTATCCTAGGGATTTGGTTAAGGCTTCTTAGGTCCGAACTAAGGTTTGAAAAATCCTTTTCTTTTGATTCTTCATTAAGGTTTAAATTAAAGAGCTTGGAATTAATGACTAAACCAGAGGATTTACTCTTGTGTAATTTTATTGTTTTTAAGAAATAAACTTTTGATGAATCTTTTAAGCCCTTCTGCATGTAAACTTGCCCAATTATAAAGTTTGACCTTGCGTTTTGATTTTTATCTTTAGAAAAAATAATCGACTTTTTCAAATTGGAAATTAAGGAGTCGTACTCATTATTGGAATAATTGATCTCCGATTTAGCCAAGTATAATTTTGATTTATTTTCATTTGAAAGAGCTTCCTTGTTGATTGCTTGATCAATTATTGAATAGGCTAAGTTCCTTTGTCCTAAATTAGAATTAATTAGTGCTTTCCAAAAGGTTGCTTCACACCAAACGTCGGATATTTTATCCTGTTTGGTTATGTAGTTGAAGGCTTGGAGAGAAGAAATAAACCTTTTATCGTAAAACCTTGACTTTCCAAGAAGCAAGTAGGCTTTATTTATATAATCGGAGTCCAAATTATTGTCATTTCCAAACCTCTGAATAACTTTTATTGCTTTTTCTTCAGATCTTGTGAAATTTTTAGTGGGATAGTCTGATTCTAATTCAAGTACGTTATTAAGCATAATTGGTGGTAATATTTCCCAATAGTTCTCCAGATATAAATTCTTAAGTTTATTGACACCTTCGTCTAAAAAAAGGTTACCATTAAAAAGAATATTGAATTTTGCCTTAAGTGGTTTTAATGAAATAATAGGCTCTTTTTTTGAAGAGCAAGAAATAAATAATATTATTAAAAAAACAAAGCTTAGCTTTTTATACATCGTATTTAATTCTAAAATATTTCATATCATTGCACGAATATGGCGAACACTACAAATGTAACAGTAATTTTAGATGATGAAAAACTTGAATTTGTAATGGATTCTGATAAGACCATATTAGATGGAGCCTTAGAAAACGGGGTTGATGCTCCACATTCATGTCAGGGTGGTATTTGTACAACCTGTATTTGTAAAGTCATTTCTGGAAAAGCCGACATGGAGGATGAATATGCTCTTTCCGATGAGGAGCAAGATGAAGGGTTTGTTCTTGCTTGTATTTCAAAACCTTTAAGTAATAAAATAACAATTGATTTTGATGATGTTTAGTGGTTTATAATTGCCTCAGCCCTTGTTAACACTTCGTTGTAACTTATTGATCTCATTGCATCTTCATATCCATCAATTTCCTTGTTGCCATAAATAGAATTGGGTACCATAGGATATTTTTCTCTATCGACACATATTTGATTTTCAGGACTTGAATTAAAGGTTGAAAAACCAGCATAAGGATGGGTGAGCCCCCAAATGGTGATAACGGGTACATTATAAATAGAGGCTATATGACCATTCGCAGAATCCATTGATATCATGAGGTCTAAATTTGAAATTAAGGCAATTTCATTTTCAAATCCACCCAAGCTAGAACTTGAATATACATTCTTAAATGCTTTAGACCATTTTTCAATTATATCCATTTCAAGTTTTCCAAAGCCAAATAAAAAAACTGAATACTTTTGGTCTAAAAACCCCACTACTTTCTGCATTAAATCTAAAGGATAAATCTTTGTTGAATATCTAGCAAAAGGGGCAATCCCTACCAGCCCCCGGTTCGTAAGTTCGATTTTTTCAGTATTTAAATTAAGGTTTTTTGATGGGGGGAAAGAATGGTCTTTAGTTAAGTCAATATCAAACCCGAGCTTATTAAATACTTCTTGATAATTAAAATGAACTGATATTAATGGCTTAAATATTTTATTTTTTTTTCTAGTAAGCGCTTTTCTTTCACTTCTTTTTTTATCAACAGAAACAACCTTATAAAATGATAGTTGAAACAGGGTTTTTAAGATACGTGTTCTTAAGACACTATGAAGATCCGCAATCTTAGTTGGATTAGTTTTTCTTAGATCTCTAAAAAGTCTTAAAAGTCCAAAAACTCCTTTGTGTCTTTTTTTAAAGTCCGCTTCAAAAAATATTATATTTTTAAATTCACCGAAAAAAGGACTAAACTTTTTTCTTGTGACAAAAATAAATTTTTCATTAGGATATTTTTTTTCAAGACAACGGAGAATTGGAATCGTCATTACCACATCTCCCATAGATGAAAATCTAAGAATTAAGGTCTTTTTTTCATTAATCATTTTGCGAATAAAGCTCTGGGTTTAGAGATTCATCATTATACATTTTCATTTGCTTGTAGGTTGCTATTCTTACTTTTCCATTTGAAATATTTTCAAAAAGCTGGTCTATAGCCGTCGATAAATTTGATTTTTGATCTATTAAAACGCTCAATTTTAATGAACATTTTTTTCTATGATCCTCTGAGGCAGAATCTCTTTCAGCCTCCTCTTTCATATGATAAATTTTTAATGATAAAATTGATAATCGATCAACAGCCCAAGCTGGGGTTTCTGTATTTAAAATCGCATCTTGATTGGGGTTTTCTGATGAATATTTTTTAAAAAAATATTCATCTAGCTCTTCGACCATGTCAGTTCTGTCTTGATTGCTAGAGTCAATTCTTCTTTTTATTTTTAGGGCTTCAGAAGGCTCAATATTTGGTTTTCTAATAATGTCCTCTAAATGCCATTGAACAGTATCAATCCAGCACTTATTATAAATAATTTTCTCAAGTGATGAAGAATCTTTGAACGGATTATTATTTTTTTCGTTTACTGAGTTAGAAATATGGTAATCATCAATCGCTGCTTTAAAGACTTTATTACAAATTGAGCTTACTGACATTTTTAATTAAATATATAAACTATATTCAAAATTAGAGTAAATTTACAAAGCGTATATTATGGAATTAAAAGATTTATTTGCAGCAATTGAGTTTCTATTTGTAGATGTTTTGTTTATACCCTTTGACTTTATTCGTTTAGAGATTTCTAACTGGGTTTTTCAGAACGCTATCAATTTTTGCTTGATGTTAATCATTGCTTCCGCCTTATTATATTGGACCCTTCAACTAGTGAAGTTTGATAAGTCTGGCGAAGAAAAGAAAGAGGTAACCGCTCACTCTTTTTTATAAATCAAATCCAATATCTTTTCGAAAGGTCTTTCCTTGAAAATGTATTTTAGAAATTGTCTTATACGATTTTTTAAGCGCCTCGTTCAAATTAGGGGCGGTTGATACAACTGACAAAACCCTTCCCCCATTTGTATAAATCTCATCATTTCTATTTAATGTACCTGCGTGAAATATGATACTTTCATCGACACTTTCAATACCTGATATCATTTTTCCTTTCTCATATTTCTCAGGGTATCCTCCGGAGGCTAATACAATATTTACAAAATAATTCGAATCAACCTCAAATTCTAACTTATCCAATTTTTGGTGATCACAGCTGATCAAAAGATCAACAAAATCATTTTTTACTCTTGATAATACCACTTGTGTTTCAGGGTCTCCCATTCTAACATTATACTCAATAACATACGGCTCATTTCTAACATTTATCAAACCAATAAAAATAAACCCCTTATAATCAATGTCTTCATTTTTAATTCCTTCAATGGTAGGTTTAATAATTTTATCTTCTATTTTTTGTTTTAGTTTTTTATCTAGAAAGGGTACGGGTGATACCGATCCCATACCTCCAGTATTTAGACCAGTGTCATTCTCTCCTATTCTTTTATAGTCTTTGGCATAGGGTAAAACTTTATAGTTTTTTCCATCAAATAAAACAAAACATGACATTTCAATTCCATCGAGAAACTCTTCAATAACTACAGTTTTTGATGATTCTCCAAATTTTCCAAGCAACATTTCTTCTAACTGTATTTTCGCGTCTTCAACATTATCAATTATTAAGACCCCTTTCCCAGCGGCAGGCCCATCAGCCTTTAAAACATATGGTGGTTCGATTGTTTCAAGATAGTCTAAGCCTTCTTTAATTTCATCTTGTGAAAAGGACCTATATTTTGCCGTTGGTATATTATATTTATGCATAAAATTTTTAGCAAAATCCTTACTCCCCTCTAGCTGTGCTCCCTTTTTTGAGGGGCCTATTACTGCAGTTTTTTTTGTTAAAGGGTCCTTTTTTAAATAATCTTGAATTCCATCAATTAAAGGAATTTCAGGGCCTACCAAAACCATGTCAATTTTAAGTTCAATTACTTTATATTTTATGAATTTTAAATCCTCTTTTTCTGTGTATATAGGCGTTGATAATTCTTGAATACCAGCATTTGGGTTAATTGAAAAAATATTGACTTCTTTTTTTGATTGACTTAACTTCCAAATAAATGCGCTTTCTCTGGCTCCTGAACCAAGGATTAGTATATTCACAGAATAAAATTAAAGCTTAATTTTCAGATTCTATTTTTTTAATGTACTTATTTAGGCCGAGTACAAATTCTCTATTATTAGAGAGTCGTGGGACCTTGTTTTGGCCACCTAATTTTCCCAAAGATTTCATATAGTTTTTAAATGATCCAGCTGGGACAGCGATTACCTTTAATGGCTCTAGAACTTTTCCGTCTACTAAATCTTTGTAATATATATTTTGTTTTTTCATTTCTGCATCTATGATTTTGGCAAACTCGGATATTCTGGTGTCATAAGAATCAAATTCAACCCACCATTGATGGTGTGGTAGCTCTTTTGGAGTAACACTAATCATTGGTGCTACTGTGAATTCCACTACAGTTAGTTTTGTTTTCTTGGCGGCGTAATTAATGCTATTCTCAACCTCTCTTGCAATTACGTGTTCGCCAAAGGTCGATATGAAATGTTTATGCCTTCCAGTAACTATTATTTTTGGAGGAATAATTGACTTAAACATGACAGTGTCTCCGGTATTATAAGCCCATAAACCTGCATTTGATGAGACAATCATTACATAGTTTTTGTTCAATTTGACTTGTGAAAGATTAAGTCGTTTTCTATTTCTATTTTCAAACTGATCAAGCTCAATAAACTCATAAAAAATTTCGGAGTTGTATTGAAGAAGAAGGGATGGGTCATTTTGGTCATTTTGATATGCGAAAAAACCTTCAGATGCTGGATAGTACTCTAGTGTATCAATTTTTTTTCCAATAAGTTTTGAGAAAATTCTTTTGTATGGCGTAAAGTTGACGCCACCGTAAACAAAAAGTGAAAGGTTTTTAAATAAGTCTATTATTTTTTTATTCTTTTTGTTTTTTAATAACCTTTCAAAATACATCTGAACCCAGGACGGAATTCCCCCAACTACTCTTAAGTCTTGGTTTATCGTTTCTTTGCAAATAGCATCAATTTTAGACTGCCAATCTTGAATTGAGTTAGCTTGCATTGATGGCAAATTTCTTCCTTGTAAATATTTTGGGATGTGATGAGCCACTATACCTGAAAGTCTACCCACCAAGACTCCATTAATTTCATCAAGGGTTGGTGAGCCTTGAATGAAAATGTTTTTCCCATTTAAAAACTGACTATTCCCTGTTTGCTTTATATAAAAAAGTATTGCGTCCCGTGAGGAGTTTATGTGAAAAGGCAAAGATTCTTTTGTTATGGGGATAAGCTTAATACCGCTTGTTGTCCCTGATGTTTTTGCAAAGTATTTAGGCTTACCTGGCCATAGTATGTTTTCCTTACCGTCTTGAACGTCTTTTATATATAATTTTAAAGACTCATAGTCCCTGATTGGAACATTTTTTTTAAAATCATCATAGGAGATAATATTAACGAATTTATGGTCAATTCCAAATTTTGTTTTTGATGCTGATTTGATTAGTTTTTTAAATATCGTGTCTTGAATTTTAATAGCATTACTGTATGTGTTTTCAATTTTTTTGACTCTAAAATAGGCCACAATCTTAGCAATAAAAGAAATCATAAGTAGTTAAAAGATAATTAGGTCTTCAGGGTTAATTGGTCCATTTGAATCCCATATTTCAAAATGTAAATGAGGTCCACTGGTTAGTTCTCCAGTGTTTCCTGAAAGAGCAACTATCTGACCTTTCTTAACATAATCACCGGTTTTAACTTTTGAAAGATAATTGTGCTTGTATACACTGGTAAACCTATCTCTATGGTATACAATGACGGTGTGTCCAGAATCAATTGTCCACTCTGACAATAGAACAATTCCATCAGCTACAGCTTTTACAGGAGTTTGTTCTTTTAAAACAATATCGATGCCATAATGCTTGATTGACACATCGAAAGACTCTATAATTATACCCCTAACTGGTGGTGACATTTCTAAGCTTAATTTTTGCGTCTCAGATTCAATAACATTAAACTTATCTTCTCTTTCAACGACCTTTCTAAGAATTGAATCTTCAGCCTTCAAGCTCATATTTAATTCGGATAAATCAATATTTATTTTTTCGCTTTCATTGACATATACGCTCTTATACTCTTCACCATTTATAGTTTTGAAAACAGCGCTTAAGTAATTTTTGTTGGTTGAAAGTTTATTTATTAAAGAATCTAATTTTTCTAAGTTATTGATTGCTTGTAGTCTCATTTTTGTTGTGTCATAGCCTGGGATATATTCACGTAACGGGGTAAAAAAAATAATTGAAGCTGTGATTGAAATAATTATTAAGGAAATGAAAGTTCCAATCAAAAAAACATTAGACTTTGATAATTTCAGATTAAATTTTTCTTTGTAAGTTTTTTCCTCTTGAATAACAAGCCTATAATTTTTAGATTCCTTTTTTTTAACGTTCTTTTTTTTTGAGCTTTCCATCTATATGAACAAATATAACAAACAGTAAGTTTTACATTACAATCAATGAAAGAGTAAATTTTATTTTTAAATTAGCATTAAATATTTAGTATGAGCTTATATTTATTTTATGCAATTGGTCCTTGGCAAATAATTATAATTGTAGCTGTTATCTTGTTACTTTTTGGGGGTAGAAAAATTCCTGAACTAATGGGTGGGCTCGGTAAGGGCATAAAAGAGTTTAAAAAAGCAACTAAAGAAGAAGATAAAGAAGAAGACAAGGAGTCTAAATAGGCCCTTTTTTAAACTTTATCGACTTTATAATTGCTTCCAGTTCGATAATATTATCTCTTTTTCTTTTTGATGGCGCAAATACAAATCCTTCTACTAAAAGAAATCTGCTATTCACCTTATCTTCCACAATATAATTTAGATACGGTCCTCCCATAAAGTCGCCTTTAACCTCCCATGTTCCTCTTGTTTCTAACATTTTTGTTCCATAATAGTTAATTCTTTTTTGGAGTGGCAAGTATTCCTTCTCTGTTATCATAAAACTATTTTCATTTCTTCCAAGTAAAAAAGTTGAGCCAACAGAGTCCCTTAAGCTTATTACTTCATCTATTGTATAATCAAAAACATCTTTACTGGTAAATAATTCAGTAATAATTAGGTTTGAATGCCCTTTGTCAATAAGCTTTTGGTACCAAATAAAGTTTTTCTCTTCTTTGTATAAGCTATATGCAGAAGGCATTTTAATATCTAATAAAAAGCCCTCAATAGGTTTGATATCATTCATTGGTGATTTCAGTATCCTTCTTTTATTTTCTTCAATTTCACCATTTGAAAATTTTCTAATAGCCTCATTTCTTGATAAATCCAATTGGTCTGTTATTGACTTGAAACTAGTTCCTCTTATCTCTAGGTAAATTTGAGGGTTCGCAAATTTATTTTTTTGAAATTGATGATCAAGCTCAGAGTTTTTATTAATAAATATAATATTGCGGCTTGTTCTAGAAAAACCATCAAATGTTTCATAGGGCATTTGCTTTAAAGTAAATCTTTCCTCAATCTGAGGAAGTCCCATAAATTCATCTGCATATAATGCTCTTATCTTATCTCCAATTTTATTGTCCCAACTTTTATTGTCAAGTACAACCGTTATTGAGTTAATTCTTCCTGATGACTCTGGTTTGTATACAGTATTGTTTTCTCCACAAGATTGAAGAGTAGATGCAATAAGTATTATTAACAAAATCTTTTTCATTTTCCTAACGCACTAATACCTGGCAAAATTTTACCCTCTAAACTTTCAAGCATCGCTCCGCCACCTGTAGAAACATAGCTCACATCATTTTCTAGTTTGAACTTCTTGACTGCAGCAACCGAATCTCCACCTCCAACTAATGAGAAAGCCCCCTTTTTTGTGCTTTCAGCTATTGCCATTCCTATTTCTTTGGTTCCTTTTGAAAAGCTTTGTATCTCAAAAACACCAACCGGCCCGTTCCATAAAATTGTGCTTGAGGATAAGATGATTTCTTTAAATTTTTTTATTGATTTTGGTCCAGAATCTAACCCCTCATATTCATCAGGAATTAAGTTAATTGAAAAAACTTTTGAGGCAGCGCCCTCCTTGAACTCCTTAGCGCAAACCACATCTACTGGTAAATGAATTCTTGTGTTTTTTTCTCCAGCTAACTTTAAAATACTCAAAGACTTTTTTAGCATAGAATCTTCATGAATGGATAGTCCAATTTTACCTCCAAGCGCTTTAATAAATGTAAACGCCATGCCTCCTCCAATTATTATATCATCAACCTTATCTATAATGTTTTCAACAATAGGGATTTTAGAAGAAATTTTAGATCCCCCCAAAACAGCAAGTACAGGGCTCTTTCCATTGCTAATCACTTTTTTTATAGCAAGAACTTCTTTCTCGAGGAGCTTGCCAAAAAATTTGTTTTCAAAATATTTTGCAACCACTGTCGTTGAGGCATGTGGCCTGTGTGCAGTTCCAAAAGCATCATTTATGTAGCAATCTGCAAGCTGAGATAGCTTTTTTGAAAAGAGTTCATCTCCGCTGGCTTCCTCTTTGTAAAAGCGCAAATTTTCTAGAATTAATACCTCTCCCACAGATAATTTTTTAGACGCTTCCTCGGCTACTGATCCAACACAATCTTCACAAAATTTTGTTTTTATTCCTAAAATATTATCGAGTTCTGATTTAATTTGAATTAAAGAAAATCTTTTTTCAAACCCTTTGGGTCTTCCAAGATGACTCATTAAAATACACGCTCCGCCGTCTTGAAGTATTTTTAAAATTGTTGGAATAGCAGATTTAATTCTTGTAGAATCGGTGACCCTTCCTTTTTGAATTGGAACATTAAAATCAACTCTAATAAGTACTTTTTTTTCTTTAAAGCTGAAATCATTAATGGTTTTCATAATAGAATCAAATATATGCTATTTGTGAGTTTTAAATATTAAATTTAGAGGATAATGGAGGCTAGAAATATCAGTCAAGAGCTCGAAGCGATGATTCACTCAAAACGAATACCAAATGCACTAATATTTGAGGCTGATGGGTCGGGAACTGAACTGGAAATCTCATTAGAGTTTGTAAAAAAATTGCTTTTGTCCAATGAAACAAACCCCGTGATTCAAAATAAAATAATTAAAGACATAAACTCCCTTTCTTATCCGGATCTTCATATTGTATTCCCCATTCCAATCTCCAGTAACAAAAAAAAAGATCTTTACGACTTCCATTATAATGACTGGTCTTCAATGGCTATTGAATGTGACTTGAAGATTTCTATGTCGAAATGGAAGGAATGTAGCTCTTACGGAAATAAGATGCCTATAATCAACATAGACTCGATCAGGTCTCTGATTAAAAAATTGTCCATAGCTCCATTTTATTCTAATTATAGGGTTGTAATTTTTTGGATGGCTGAAAAGATGAATGAAGAGGCATCCAATATGCTTCTTAAAACTATTGAAGAGCCTGGAAATAAAACGGTTTTTGTTTTGCTGACTAATGATATGAGAAGATTATTGCCTACAATAATTTCTAGGTGCCAAATAATTAATTATGATGAAGCAAAAAGAAATAATGATATATTAAATAATAGTGATTTTGAATCATTATTCAGTGAGCTAATGAGAAGCGCTTTTCAGTCTAACAAAAACTCGAAAAGTTTGGCTGAGCTCGTGAACTGGTCCAGGGGAATTGGAAAAATGGACAAACAAGATGCTCAAAGTTTTTTTAAATTTTCTATTGAGGTTTTAAGACAAGCTTATTTAAAAAATATGGAAATTAATGAGCTTGTTTCATTTACCCCTTCAACAGAATTTAACTTTACTGCATTTTCAAAATTTATAACAAAAAACAATATTGAAAGTTTGAGCTCTGGCTTTGAAAATGCAATCTATGAGTCTAAAAGAAATGTAAAACTTTCAATGATTGCTACCGATATTGCTTTTAAGACAACTAAACTAATACATGGGGGTTAAGAAAAAAAGACTCAAGAAAAATGACAGACTTTACAAGTATGTTGTCATTTATGTTGGAACGGGGTTTATGATGATTTCGCCTTTTTTTATTGACACCAGTCAAGGAAAAGTTGGCATGTTGATTGGGCTGGCCTTAATAACCATTCAAACTCAAAGAACAAAACAATATAACTTGTCCTTACTTAATTTGGTAGGTTTTTGTGGGTACTTGTATTCATTGATAAAAAACTTGTGATACCATTTTGTTGTATATACAACGTCTTGTTTCATAAAAAACTTCTACAGTTGTTGTTTAAGAGCAGATTTCTTTTTTTTTAATACCACAACTTTTGACTAATACAAAAACGCGCTAAAGGCTTTCTTAATCCGTTTTTTTAAAAATAAAGATGTTCGAGCTATATTGTTTTGTAAAAAGCGCTATGAAGTTTGAAAAGAGTCCAATAAAAAACCCATTAATAAAGTACATTTTGTTCCCTTTATATTTTTCAGATAAAATTGAAATATAAACTGCATCTAAAAACATTGGTTTAGTATATAGGTGTTTGAATCCATGTTTTTGCACAGTGTTTATTAATCCTTTTTTGTTAAAATGAAACCGATGTCGTGGAGCGTCAAAAGCTGCCCAAAAGCTTTTATAGTATTTTGAATCAAACGAATCGTAGTTTGGAACCGCAATTACAATCATCCCTCTATCCTTTAAATTTTTTCTGCTTAGAATAAGTGTTTGGTTCAAGTCA
>QOQA01000012.1 GCA_003331875.1 Cryomorphaceae bacterium
AAACATAGAGTTTTAGCACCTTTTTTAGGTGTCTTTTATGACTTTCTCATAGGTTTTTTTGAAGTTTTAGCATTGCTTGTAATTACATCCGTACTAATTTTTTGGATCAGAAGGAATGTTTTAAAAATTAAAAGGTTTATTTCAAGTGATTTGACTGGTTGGCCTAAAAATGACGCAGATTATATTCTTTATATTGAATTACTACTAATGATACTTTTTCTTAATATGAACGCCACAGATTCAATTCTTCAAAATGCATCATATTCAGATTTGTATCAATCTTATGGTTATTTCCCCATTAGTCAATTTTTTATCCCTATATATGACGGGTTTTCACTTGAAACAATTCATGTTATTGAAAGATCTTCATGGTGGATGCATATTTTAGGCATATTATTTTTTTTGAATTATCTGTATTATTCAAAACACCTACATATTTTACTTGCATTCCCAAATACTTATTTTTCAAACTTAGATAAAAAGGGAAAATCAAATAATCTAAAATCAGTTTATCATGAGATTAAGTTAATGATAGACCCCTCATATAAAATTCCAAATGATGAATTACAAAATAATGCTAAGTTTGGAGCCTCTGATATTTTTGATTTAAATTGGTTTCAATTATTAAGCGCTTACACTTGTACGGAATGTGGAAGGTGTTCTGACGATTGTCCAGCAACCCAAACAGGAAAATTATTATCCCCAAGAAAAATAATAATGAAAACAAGGGATAGAATTGAGGATGTTAGCCTGAATATTGATAAAAATAAGATATTTGTTAGTGATGGTAAAACCCTTTTAAATGATTACATTTCAAAGGAAGAAATTTGGGCTTGTACAACATGTAATGCATGTGTTGAGTCTTGTCCTATTGGAATTGATCCACTATCAATAATCTTAGATATGAGAAGATATATGGTGATGGAAGAATCAACTGCATCAAATGAAATAAATACCATGATGTCCAATATAGAGAATAATGGGGCTCCATGGCCTTTCAATAAACTTGACAGAATAAATTGGAGGAATTAATTTAAAATAATATGAAAAACTTTCTAAAAGATAAAACCGAGGATGGAAAAAAAATAAGTCCAGTTCTTGCAAAAGGAATTAAGAACTATTTAATTGATATTGACGGTACTATTTGCGACGATATTCCAAATGAAGAACCTGAAAGAATGGAAACGGCAAACCTTTATCCTGATGCTCTTGCAACTTTAAATAAATGGTATGATCAGGGTCATATAATTTACTTTTTTACATCCAGAACAGAGGAGCATCGTGAAGTAACCGAAAAATGGTTAAATAATAATGGATTTAAATACCATGGTATGGTTATGGGGAAACCGAGAGGTGGGAATTATCATTGGATTGATAATCATTTAGTTAAAGCGACCAGATATAATGGTAAGTTTACTGATCTTGTTGAAAAAAGCTCCAAGATTCAAGTTTTTGATGATGAAAGTTAATTTATGAATGTAAAAACTTTTAAAGAATACAAGGAACTTGGTGTAATCCCTGATATTTTGTTTTGGGTTGGATGTGCAGGTTCATATGATGATAGAGCAAAAAAAATTACAAAATCTCTTATTAATTTATTTAATAAATCAGGAATTAGTTTTGGTATTTTGGGAGTTGAAGAAAGTTGTTCTGGTGATCCTGCAAAACGTGCTGGAAATGAATTCTTATTTCAAATGCAAGCACTATCTAATATTGAAGTCTTAAATTCCTATCAAGTAAAAAAAATTGTAACTGCTTGTCCTCATTGTTTCAATACAATCAAAAATGAATACCCAGAGTTAGGGGGTATTTATGAGGTTATTCACCATTCACAACTCATTGATCAACTTATAAACGATGGTAAATTAAAAATTAAAGATGATCAATTTAATGGAAAAAAAATAACATTTCATGATCCGTGCTACTTAGGTCGAGCAAATGGTGAGTACTATGCTCCTAGACAAGTTATAAGAGCATTAAGAGCTGATCTTAAAGAGATGAAAAGTTGTAAGGAAAAAGCTATGTGTTGCGGTGCAGGAGGTGCCCAAATGTTCAAAGATTCTGAAAAAGGTAATAAAGAAATAAATATCAAAAGAACTGAAGAGGCCATTGAGACAAAATCAAATATTATTGCTGCTGCTTGTCCATTTTGTAATACCATGTTGACTGACGGAATTAAATCCTTTGAAAATCACAAAGAAATTCAAGTAAAAGATATTTCAGAATTGATTGATAAAGCTACCGATTAATGTTTGTAGAATTTAATAAGATAAGTTCACAATCCCCAATATGGATTTTTCAAGCAAATAAAACAGTTGATATAAGTTTTATTAAAAAAATTGAAAACGACACGATTAATTTTCTAAATTCTTGGACTTCTCACAATATTGAAATTAAGTCATCCTTTAAAATTATACATAATTTATTTTTAATAATCTCTGTTGAAAGTAATTTTTCAAGTCCATCTGGGTGCTCAATTGATAAGCTAATTAATTTTGTAAAAGAAATAAATAAGTTATACAATATTGATTTTCTTGATAGACTTAATATCTCATACAGATATGAAAATATAATCAAGGTTGTCAATATTGCAGAGTTTAAGAAATTAATTTTGGATGGACTCATATCAACAGACACAATTGTCTTCAACAATACTATTAGAAGTAAAGATGAGCTAAATAAAAATTGGGAGACCAAAGCACTTAACAGTTGGCATAAAAAGTATTTTAATGTTGAATAGAGCTAAATATTGTTTTTTTTCACTCTTTTTTTTGTACTCATTACATGCACAAAAAATTGACCAGGAGATGTGGGTTGACAGTATTTATTCATCAATGAATCTAGATCAAAGGGTTGGACAACTATATTCAGTTTGGACAGCATCAAAGTATGGTCAGGCTGAAATTAATGAAATAAAAAAAATTATTAATGAATATCAAATTGGTGGGTTAATTTTTTCATTGGGCAATTCAAACGATCAAATCATTTCTCATAACATATTTCAAAAACAATCCAATATACCATTAATAATATCAATGGACGCTGAGTGGGGACTAGGTATGAGACTTGAGGATGGTTTTTCTTTCCCATATAATATCACACTTGGTGCAATAAGAGACGATTCATTGATTTTTAATGTTGGACAGAGAATAGGTGAACACTTGAAAAAAATGGGAGTTCATTTAAATTTTGCACCAGTATCCGATGTAAACACCAACCCAAAAAACCCAATAATTGGTGCTAGGTCATTTGGTGAAAATAAATTCAATGTCTCTAAAAAATCAATTAAATACATAGAAGGTTTGAACGAAAATGGGGTTTTAGCTGTTGGCAAACACTTTCCAGGTCATGGTGATACAAGGAAAGATTCACACCTTACTTTACCAACATTAAATTATGAACTAAGCAGGATTGACAGTGTTGAATTATATCCATTCAAAGAAATAATTAAAAGTGGGGTAGATGGTATTATGACTGCTCATTTAAGTGTGAAAAGTTTAGATGATAAGATGATCACAACACTTTCCCAAAAAATCATTAATAATTTACTCAAGGAAGATTTAGGGTTTGAAGGGTTAGTGATCACAGATGCTTTAGACATGAAAGCCATAGTAGATTATTCCAAAGGAAATTATCCAGATGTAGATGCTCTAATTGCAGGTAATGATATATTATTGATGCCAACAGATTTAAAAAAAAGTATTAGTGAAATAAAAAAAGCTGTTTTAGATGGAAGAGTTACAGAAAAGAGGTTAGAAGATGCTGTAAAGAAAATTCTAAAAACCAAATACAATGTTGGTCTAAACAAATACAAGCCTATACAAAATAATATTAATGATCAATTAAACACCCATGAAGATTATGCTCTTTTTGAAAAGTTGGCTGAAAAGTCAATGACATTAATCAAGAATGAAAGAAATTTAATCCCTCTATCCCTTGATAAAAATCTAAAAGTTGGATTAGTCAATTTAGGTATCGATAGTGGAATGACTTTTCATAATTATTTGAATGATTTTAGAGTTGTAGAAAAAATTGATATTTCTGATTTAAAAAAAATAAAAGATCTTAACAAGAAATATGATAAAATAATAGTTTCTGTCCATAAATCAGATAAGTCGCCATTTGAAAATTATAAATTATCAAAAAAAGAAGTTTCTATAATCAATAACTTAAAAAGAAATAATGAAATTGTTTTAGTTGTTTTTTCAAATCCGTATGCGCTACTTGATATAAATTTAAATGGGTTTGAGTCAGTTCTAATTGCTTATCAAAATTCTAATATATTTCAAAAAAAAGCTTCAGAAGCAATTTTTGGTGCAAATGATATTGATGGGGTTTTACCAGTAACTATTGGTAAAAATTACCAAGAAGGTACATCAATTGTAATAAATAAAAGTGATATTTTATCATTTGATCACCCTTTTAATTTAGGTGTTGACATGAATAAATTAAATAAAATTGATTCACTAATAAATTATGCAATTAAAAATAAAATGACACCAGGCGCTCAGTTGTTAATTGCCAAGAATTCTAATGTAATCTATCACAACTCATTTGGTTATAAGACTTATGAAAAAAAACAAGAAATAAATAACAATAGTATTTATGATTTAGCTTCTCTTACCAAGATACTTGTATCTGTACCACTTCTTTTAAAAGAGTTTTCATCAAAAAATTTTGATTTAAAAACAAATTTATCAGATTTGTTTCCTAATACTGATCTTAATGATAAAAAAAATCTAACGCTCAAACAACTTTTTTCACACTATTCTGGAATGAAATCATGGATTCCTTTTTATAAAAAAACTATAGATTCAGTCACAAACAGAAGAATTAGTAAATATTTCTCTAACACAAAGTCTGAGCACTTTCCTTTCCAAGTTTTAGATGAATTATTCATAAAAAATCATAACGACATTATATTCAATGAAATAGTTGACTCTGAGCTGTCTGACTCATTAAGCTATGTTTATAGTGATTTACCATACTTTCTATTAAAATTTTATCTCGAGACAAATTATAAAACATCATTAGATACTCAAATCAAGGAATTTATATATGACAAAATAGGATCATCTTCTTTAACATATAAACCAACCAATTTTTTCTCTAAAAACTCTATAGTTCCAACTGTGATAGATGATTATTTTAGGTTTGATCAAGTTCACGGACATGTCCATGATATGGGCGCAGCAATGATGGATGGTGTGTCTGGACATGCAGGTTTGTTTGGGAACTCTCTTGATGTAGCAAAAGTGTTACAACTTTTTCTTCAGAAAGGATCATATTCAAAAAATACATTTTTTGATGAGAAATATTTTAATTTATTTAATTTCCGTCATTTTGAGAATGAAAAAGTAAGAAGGGGTATAGGTTTTGATAAACCTGAGTTGGATTCAGATGACCCAAACACATGTGGCTGCGTTTCCGAAAGTAGTTTTGGTCATTATGGATTTACAGGCTCAATGGCATGGGCTGACCCTGAAAAAGAAATTATATATGTCTTTTTATCAAATAGAACTTTTCCTGATGAGAGTAATAATTTACTTTCAGAATTTAATATTAGGACAGAATTACAAAAAATCGTTCATGAAGCATTTGATTAAATGAATATAATTATTGTTTGTTATCCAACATATGGAGGTAGTGGTGTTTTAGCAACTGAACTTGGTCATAAATTAGCTCTAAAAGGTCATAAAATTCATTTTGTTGCTTACAAAAAGCCAGTAAGATTAAAGATAATTGATGATAAAGTTCTTTTTCATAAAGTCAATGTCCCTTTTTATCCCTTGTTTAATTTTCAACCATATGAACTTGCTTTATCCAGTAAGATTGTTGAAATTTCAGAAACCAACCCTATTGATTTAATCCATGTGCATTATGCAATTCCTCATGCATATGCTGCATTTATGGCCAAGGAAATGTTAAAAACAAAAAATATTAATCTTCCAATTGTCACGACATTGCATGGAACTGATATTACTTTAGTTGGAAAGCATCCCTTTTATCGCCGTGCAGTAAAATTTTCAATTCAGAATTCTGATATAGTTACTTCCGTTTCAGATAGTTTAAAACAAGACACAGTAGATTTTTTTAAAATTGATAAACAAATTGAAGTAATACCAAACTTTATTGATGTTAGTCGGTTTAAATTAAAAAATGAGAACTGTAAACAAAATGACAAGATCATAATATCTCATGTTAGTAATTTTAGACCTGTAAAAAATATTAGAACTCTAATGAATATCATTTTAAAAATTAACAATGAAAATTTGTTTTTTAATATGATAGGTGAGGGGCCCGAGTTAGATTTAGCTCAAAAGTTCGCTAAACAAAATAAAATAAACAATATTAATTTTCATGGAAACACAGATGAAATAGAAGAAATATTATGCTCAACAGACATCTTTTTACTCCCATCAAAAAAAGAAAGTTTTGGATTGTCTGCTCTAGAGGCTATGGCCTCAAAATGCGCTCTGGTAACATCTAATTGCGGAGGTCTACCTGAATTAAATATAGAAAATGAAACTGGTTATCTTGTTGATGTAAATAATGAAAACAAATACGTTGAAAAAATCAATAATCTTTTGTCTGATAAAAATAAATTGGAAAGATTTAAGAATGCATCATTTAAAAGAGCCCAGTTTTACGACATTGATAAAATTGTACCTCTTTATGATGAACTTTATAAAAAGTTATTAAAATAACTTACTCAGGCCTATAAATGCTCTTAGCATTTCTATATATAAATTCTTTATCAAAAGTCATTTTCTTAGTTTCAAATTTTGAAAACATCTCCATTTGATCATCGTAATGGGGAGAATCAGGGTTTTCGCTATTTCCATATGACATTATTGATTCAATATGTGGCAAACCTTTAGAGAATTTTACAAGTTGTATGTAGGATTCACCATGTATAATTTTTCTTTTTCCACCCTCGTGTCTTGATGAAGTCATAGCGGTAATAACATCAGGCATTCCCCATATAGGAATCTCTTTTTTTCCTCTAACTAATTTTTGATAATCTCCTAGTCTTACTTTAGTTTTATTAAAATATTTAATCATGTAATTTTTTACATCTTTTAACATGACTGCAATTAAATCTTTGCTAAGTTTTCTGTTGATATAGGATTTCTTAATATAATTACCCAAATTGTAGTAAAACATTGCAAATATCCCAGCTCCTAATGAGTCAGAGTTAGTTGATCTATCCCAAATTTGAATTTCATTAATTAGTTCTGATATTTCTGGATAATCATTTGGGTTCATCTCCATTATTTGATTTACGTCAACAAAATTAAAATTAAATGGTTTAGGAAACTTATAATCGAATTTGATGGATTTGAAATCAGAAAAATCAATCCTATCATAGGATTCAATTAATTCTAAAATTCTTGTACTTCTATTATTATCGTATATAGAGTAACCCATTTCCTCTGGAAAATCTTCACTGTTTGGGTTTTCATTTTCTGCCGTTGATTTAAATGGTGTATTATTAGCGTTGTATAAAAATCCAGACTCAGGATTAAGAACTTGAGGAAGATCTTTTGTGCTATGGTAGTCAACCCAAAGAGTTTTTCTGGTATTTCCAGGAACTATCCCCCTCCAATTGTATTTTTCATTCCTAACAGGAATTATTCCATTTGATATATAAAATATATTATCGTACTTATCTGCATAACCAAAATTAAACCCAGGTATCTCATTCATTTCTAGAATTTTATAGAATTCTTCAAATGTTTTTGATTTATTCATTTTCCACCATTGTTCGAGAGCTCTAATTTTGAATAAACTTGGAGTTCTTACTGAGTAAAAACCATTTTTATTTTTTAGTGTTGGACCGTAAATACTTCGATAATACCTTTTACTAACTTTTATTGGAAATCCTAAAAACTTTATAAAAGCTTTTCCTCTAAATTTCTCTAGCTTAAGTATTTCATCATCTACAATGTATTTAGATTTACTATTCTTTACCATTTCTAGTTGAAATATATCAGTCTTGTCAGGATAGTTTACAGTATGAGTCCAAGCTAAGTTCTGATTTGTACCTGTCAAAACACATGGCGCACCTGGAAATGTTGCTCCAATAATATTAGTCCCCTCATCACTCACAAGGTGCACCTCATACCATGAAGTTGGTCCATTCAGTGGTTGGTGAGTATTTATCGCAAGAAAAGTCTCATTATTTTTTGTTTTTTTTGAGCTAAAAGCAAATAGGTTTGAACCAAGTCCGTTGTCATTACTTGTGTCAATAACGCCTGCAGTATTGTTGAATATTGATAATACGGCTTTTTCGCCCTCAGAAAAAACAAATAATTGTAATAAGGAGTACTTAAGCATTTTCCTTGGTGTGATCGGAAAAAGTTTATCTACTAGTACTTGATCAGGATGATTATTTGCAAAATTGTTTAACCCTTTTGCATATCCATGAATAACTTTTATAAATTGTTTATCTATTGTTTTATATAAGCTGTCAATCGTGTCATCTGGTCTTATTAGTTGAGATAAAAAATCAATAGGGGCACCTTTCAAACCTATGTGTTTACTCAACATAGAATTTCCAGCTAAATATGCTTCTTGAATGGTTTTAAAATCGTCTTCCGCATGAGCCCAAGCTAATCCGTAGGCAAGCTCAGCATCACTTTTTGCATATATATGCGGAACTCCGAATGAGTCACGTACAATCTCAATATTATTAATATTAACTTTTTGAGAATTTAATATAAATGAATAAAATGATATAAATATTAAAATATAAAATTTGAAATTCACAATTTTAATATAACAAAAAACCCGCCACAGGGGCGGGTTTTTAGCAAATTATAAATAATTGATAAATTATTAATATCCTGTGTTTTGTTGAACATTAGGATTAGCATCCCTTTCAGATTTAGAAATAGGATAAGCATATCTATATGAACCAAACTCAGGTGGGCTACCAGTCAGCAAACAATTTAATTGTATCCCACAATCAACTTCAGGCATACTTTGACCTGTTCTGGCTAAGTCATAAAATCTTAAACCTTCCCCAAAGAACTCTTTTCTTCTTTCATTCAAAATATTATCAAGCGTTGCACTTGTATAAAGACTAGCTCCTCTAATGGCAGGAATATTATTCAAATATGATAATGCTGATGCTGAGTTACCAGCCCTTAGCTGGGTTTCAGCGTAAATTAGGTGCATTTCTTCAATTCTGAATAATGTTAAGTTGTCAGAACCATTAACAGAGGGATATTTTCCAATAAGGGTTGGTTGTCCACCATCCCTAAGGCCTATCATTCCGTTCACTGTAAATCTAACATCTGTTGCAGCATCTGCTTCAAATACATCGTAAATATCATCAGCACCGGTAGCAGGTCCGGTTAAAATTCTAACATCACCATATGAACCTCCTCGAAGGATATAACCCAATCCATTGATACTTGTATTATCTGTACCACTGTAAGCCAATTCAAATAGTGAGTTTGAAGCATTATCTGCGAGATAAGATGCTTTAAAGGCTGCAGCAGAAACGGGACTTGCAGTTCCGTTATCTATTACCCATTTAGCAGCAGTTCCTGCAGCAGCATAAAAGCTACTATCTACGGCTCCAAAATATAAGGCAGCTCTTGCCCAAACAGCATACGCACCTTGAACAGTCATATAACTGGATGTGGTGTCAAAAGCAGTACTCATTAGGCTTAAAGCAGTTGTTAAATCACTCTGAATATCACCAACATTTGAAACAACTGTGTCTCTTGATGGTTTCAAATTAGCTGCATCCTTATATGTTTTGACATAAGGAACACCCAAAGACTGGGCGCCACCTTCACCAGTTACAAAATGTTGCCCGTACATTCTTAAAAGATCAAAGTGAGCTAATGCTCTTAAAGCATAAGCCTGTCCTTTGATATGTTGTACTCTAGCAGGGTTTCCACCTAATGTTGTTTCATCAATACCAATAACAATATTGGTAATTGCTATAACTCTGTAAATGGTTGACCACGGTCCGTAGCCATCTGCATTGTGATCCATATCTGAATCTTTGAATCTTCCAGAAGCCATTGTAGAGTACATATTATCGGTTCTTACATCTCCCATGATTATTACGTCTCTACCGTAGTAACTGGAAGGAGTCATCCTATTGTAAGCACTTGCTAAAACATTGAATAAGTCATCATCATCATTTACAGCTGATGAAGTATCCTTAGAAAGTGCCAGTGTAGGCTCTAAATCATCATCACCACAAGATATTACGATAAGAAGTGAGAAAATAAGAGTAAAAATTTTAAATATATTTTTCATTTTTTAAAGAATTAAAAAGTTAAGTTAATACCAAGTTGCCAGGACTTAGGAATTGGAACATAAATGTTATTAAATCCATTTGCAGGTGGCACCTCAGGGTCATATTCAATATCTGCTTTTGTCCATGTCCATACGTTTGTTCCTTTCACAAAAACGTTGACAGCATCAAGACCAGCAGACTCAACCAAGTTAGATGGTATTAAATAGTTGATAGTTAAATCTCTTAACCTAACCATATCTCCATCACTTAAGAATCTAGAATTCCAATATGAACCAGTAGTTACTGTACTAGGAGTATATTGCATTCTTGGGACATCTGTAATATCACCTGGGTTTTGCCATCTGTTCATCAGTTCAGCAGCACCAGCATAATTTGACATTGATTGTAAGCCCGTGTGCATATAGTAAGTCGCCCAGTACTCGTAAATCTTATGACCACCTTGGAATACAAAATTTGCATCCACCGTAAGACCTTTAAAGTTTAATCTAGTACCGATACCTCCTTGATATGTGGGAAGTTTGTTACCTAAGAATGTTTGATTCGCAGCAAAATAAGCATCAACTCGCTCATCACTTACAGGACCATCATCAGCATCTCCACCTTCAATGAAGTATGCACTACCTGTTGCAGGATCAACACCACCCCATTGTCTCATAAACCATGTATCTATAGGTCTTCCAACTCTGTTAGCATAGAAGAAACTATCTAAGTTAATATCTTCTCCATCAGCAGTTTGAGCTAATCTGGTAATTTCATTTTCTACAGTTGCGTAGTTTCCATATATGTCCCATGAAAAGTCCCCAATTTTCAATAAAGTAGCATCAATTTCAACCTCAATACCTTTATTTACAACATCACCAACATTTTGAGTTTGTGATGAGAAACCTGTTGTGAGAGAAAGCGGAACTGATTGCAATAGGTCCTTAGAATTTCTTTCATAATAACCAACAGAACCAACTATTCTGTTATTGAAAAGTCCAAAGTCTAAGAAAAGATCGAGTTTCTCAGCTTTTTCCCATGAAATTACACCATTACCAAATGCTGTTGGATATACAACACCACTGTCATTATAGTCACCACTATAACCAAATAATGACTGATATTGATTTAAACTTATATTACTATCACCTGTTTCGCCATATGATGCTCTAAATTTTAAGTTATCAATAATTGAGCTATCAGCTAAGAAATTTTCAGATGATATATTCCATGCTATACCTGCAGAAAAGAAATCACCATACCTGTACCCGGACGCAAATCTTGAAGAACCGTCATTTCTCCAAGTAAAATTGGCAATATACTTGTCCTTGAAGGAATAGTTAAATACACCTGTGTATGATAATTGTCTCCAGTCTGAAAAAGATCCAGAAACATCTCTGTTAGTAGGGAAGCTTGCTAGATAGTAAAGACCTGGCGCAGCTGGTTGTTCACCTGATCCGGAAATAGCATCAGATTTGTTTTTTTGAAAGGACTGCTGTAGAATAGCACTAATAAAATGCTCATTGTCTCCTAAAGCTGTATTGTATTCAATACTATTTATCGTTGTCCATGTAAATCTTCTACTTGTCCTTTGCTCAGCATATCCTTGCTCACCAATACCATCACCTTCAATTGGATTTTGAAATTCATGGGCACTTCCTATGTTGTAATCAATAGCAAAAACAGACTTAACTTTTAGACCTTCCATTATGTCAATAGTTGCTGAACTATTAGAAATTGCCCTCGTATTATCTACCTTATATATATTGTTTTCCACTAAATATGGCGTATGATGTGCAATAGCAGGGTGAGGAACAAGCCAAGACCCATCAGGATTTGTTGATGGAAAGTTTTCTCTCAGAAAGAAACGACTTGCTTGAGGACTACCAAAATAGGCTGTACCCTCTAACTGACCATTCAACAAAGCATTAGAGACTCTGTTTGAAGTTGTTAATGTAACTTTACCAGATTTTCTTGTATAAGAAAAAGCACCAGAAACTTGCTCATAATCAGAACCAATTGAAGTTCCAGTTTGTTGAGTGTAACCTAGAGATATTCTAAAGTTCTGGGTTGCATCACCACCAGAGGCTGATAAATTATATTTTTGAATTGGGGCATCTTTGACACGAACAAGATCTGCCCAACCACCATCGACTCGACCATTATCTTCCCAAAGTTGATATCCTGAAAGATTATTTCTTACCCATCCATATGCTGTTTGACTGTCCCAAGAAGGAACACGATTCATCATCATCTCTGTTGCTAATTCAGCATATTGAGCACCATTTAGCATCTGTCTACCTTCAACAGCATAATTCTGAAATCCGTATTGAGATTGTAAGTTGTATTGAACTTTTCCAGCAGAACCTTTTTTGGTAGTTATTACAATTACACCATTTGATCCTCTGTTTCCGTAAGCTGCAGTTGAAGAAGCATCCTTTAGAACTGTAATTGATTCAATGTCATTACCATTAATCATAGACAAAATTCCGAGTCCAGGATTTGAACTTCCTCCAGCTGCAATTGATCCGTTCACAATTGGAACACCATCAATTACAAATAGTGGAGAATTATTACCCGTAAGTGATCCCTCACCACGAATCCTAATTGAAGTTGCACTTCCAGGTGCACCAGAAATAGTTGCTATTCTTAAACCAGCAACTCTACCTTGTAAGGCGTTGGATGGGTTTGTAAAGGCAAGTCCTTCTATTTGTTCTTCACCAATTGTTACAGTACTAGCAACAGATCTTTGTCTTTCTTGGCTACCGATACCTGTAACAACAACTTCATCAAGTGTAGTACTGCTTTCCAAACTAATATTTAGGGTAGAGGATGAACCAACCTCAATAGATTGACTCACATAACCAACGTAGCTGAAAATTAGGACATCACCTTCAGAAGCACTTATTGAGTAATTTCCATCAAAATCTGAGGTTACTCCAATAGTTGTTCCTTGTACAACAACTGTGGCACCGGGCAATGGCAAACCATCAGAGTCGGATATAACACCCGAAACAGAATCTTGCGCAAAACCAACTAGCCCAGTTATCAAAAGTAACAAGGAAAAAAGGTTTATTATTTTTTTCATTTATTATATAATTATAGTTGAAGTAGTAAATATGTTAAAATTTTGTTAACAAAACAAGTTTTTTTACTTAAAAAGATGCTACATGTTTTTTTTGTGAATTCTTAGTTTTTTTTAGAAAAAAATAATATAATCGTTAAAATTAAGCACTAATAATTTAAGAAATGCTATTATTTCAAATTTTACAGGGATAATTAATAAAAAAATTACTAAATTTTAAGATGTGAAAACGGGATATTTTAAGCAAATAGACAATAACTTAGCTCGGGGCTATGTTTCTGTCTCTTTGTATCCCTCAAAAAACAAAAATGTTTTGTACGAATTTAAATCACTTGCTCCTAACTGGAAATTATCTGAAATGCATAAGTCAAAACAACTATCAGATTCTGATTTTGAAAAAGAATATTTATTACAGCTAATTAATATGGACGCAAAGACTATATTTGAAGAAATAAATTTTTTGACTGGTGATAATGAACCAATATTAATGACAAATGGTAATAAGACATCTTTTTGTCATAGACACATTCTTGCGAAATGGTTTGAAGAAAAGCTTGAAGTCGAAATTGAGGAATTTAAGACAGGTGTAGTCACTAGATCAAAAGGGTATATGAAAAAAATAACACAAAAACGTCTCTTCGAAAATGAATAAAAAACTTTTTTTAATATTTCTTTTTTTTATCGCTTGTAGCGATGGAAATAACAGTGAAACATTAGATAACAATCCGCCCAGAGAATTAAGATCTGAGGTTATTGTTGAAAATAACATCTTTAAAGTTTCATACAATGAATTCAAAGAACAAGCCAACTGGCTAGAGTATGAAGTCAGACAAATTACCAAAGCTTGTGATCGTGCTGGAATGAATTGGTATACTGAGGCAGACGTTCATACATCCGATGAAGCAGACTACAGAAATAATGAGTGGGACAGGGCTCATTTAGCACCAGCCGGTGCTTTTACAGATTCATGTGAAAACTTGTATCAAACATTTTCTTTTTTGAACTGCACATTACAACTCGATGTTTTAAATCAAGGTGAATGGGCTCAGCTTGAATCACAAGTTAGATCGTGGGCAAATCAGTATGGTACGCTTGATGTGAGAATTGAGCTTGCTTTTTCTGATAATAGTTTGGTACTTGAGACAGGTGCGACTGTCCCTGACGGATATTATAAATTTATAACTTTCCCCGACGATTCCGAAAGATGTTTTTATTTTGAAAATTTACCAACAAATATGAACTGGGATCAATATGAAATTACTTGTAATTAAGTTTCTTTAATATTGATTTTCTTCCAATTTTTGTCATAATTATATCATTCTTAAGATTCCAGCCTCTTGCAGGTGAAAAATTTCTCCCATACAGTATTATTTGTATATGTAATTTGTTCCAGAGAATTTTAGGGAACAATCTTTTAGCGTCCTCTTCAGTTCTTTTTACGCTTTTTCCATTTGAAAATCCCCAACGATACATTAACCTATGAATATGAGTGTCAACTGGAAATGCAGGGGTTCCAAAAGCCTGGGAAACTACAACGCTAGCTGTTTTATGTCCAACTGAGGGTAATTTTTCAAGCTCATTGATATCATTTGGTACTTTACCATTAAATTTTTCTATTAATATTTTTGATAACCCATAGATCCCCTTTGACTTCATTGGTGATAGTCCCACAGGTTTGATTATGTTCCTTATTTCATCAACAGAAAGCTTAACCATATCATAAGGGTTATCAGCTTTTTCATAAAGTTTAGGTGTAATTTTGTTTACTCCTTTGTCTGTGCTTTGTGCAGAGAGAAGTACTGCAATTAACAGCGTATAAGGATCTTTATGATCAAGTGGTATGTGAATTTCAGGGTATAAATCCTCTAAAGTTTTTATTACAAATTTTACTTTTTCTTTTTTTGTCATTTTAGTAAATTTATAGATAAAATTTAAATAATGAATACATTAAAAGTCGGTGATAAAATTCCAACATTTCAATGCTTGGATGATAAAGAAAATATAGTAAAAAGTGAGAATTTTCTGGGAATCAAGCTGGTAGTTTTCTTTTATCCAAGAGCAAACACACCTGGATGTACTGCTGAGGCATGTAATATTTCTGAAAACTATGAAAAATTAACAAATGCTGGTTATAAAATTATTGGTGTAAGTGGAGATAAGTTAAAAACTCAAAATAATTTTTCTGTAAAATACGGTTTTCAATACCCATTGCTTGCAGATGAAAATAAAAATATTATTAAGTTATTTGGAGTTTGGGGTCCAAAAAAATTTAGAGGTAAGGAGTATGAAGGTATTCATAGGAAAACATTTGTTTTTGATGAAAATTGTATCGTCACCCATGTTTTTGATAAGGTAGATACAAAAAATCACGCTGATCAAATATTATCTTTGTAGTTCTTTAAGTCCAAATAGTTTTTTTTCTTTTATAAGATCAGAAACATTTTCTGGTAAACTACCTTCCCAGCCTTTTTGATTAGATTGTATCTTTCTCAAAACATCAGAAGAAAATATTGATAAGTAGCTCTTGTTAAAATCATGTATGTCAATAATCCTAGAGTTTTTTATAAAGTATTTATATAAATTCTTCATGCTTTTAGAAATAATTAGATTCGAACTGTTAATTATTTTATTTTTCTGAAGCATTGGATAAAGAAAAATTGTGATATTTTTTGTAAATAATTTTGAAAAAGCTTCTAAGATTCCCCCATCCAAATTCGTGTAGTAAGCTTCATCAAAAACTTTGATTAAGTTATCCACGCCCATGGTGAGAAAAACTTTTTTGTCAGTATACTTAGAAAAATATTCAGACAATTTATAATATTCTTGAAAATTGGTAATCATAACAGTTTTACCCATAGAGCATAGAAGTTTTGCTCTATCTAAAAAATCTTGCTCGTCTAGTTTTCCCTGGGCAGTTAGGTTTGATAATGTTATTTCAAAAATTGAAATTGTGTTTTTTTTATTTAATTCTTTGTCTTTCATTATCATATTTGAGGACTTTTCATACATGTCTTCATTAACTTTAGTAACTGGTCTGAAACTTCCTCTTATTGTCAATATATTCTTTTTATATAATTCGGCTGCTGGTAAAATATTTTTTCCATCAGGACCAAACATTACTGCTTGCGTCATCCCATTTTTAATTAATTCAAGACTTAAAAGCCTGTTATCTACATCTTTAAAAAGTGGACCAGAAAAATTAATCGTATCGATTTCAACAGTTGTTGGATCAATATGATCGTATAAATATTTTATTAAGGATCTAGGCTTATTATACTTATAATATGCACCGTAGATTAAATTCACACCCATCAGTCCAAGAATTTCTTGTTGAGCTTTTACTTCAGGTAAACGAAATCTTACATGTAATTTAATTTCACTGTATTCAGAATTACTTTCTGTTTGGAATTTAATTCCCATCCAACCATGTCCTTTAAATTTTTTGGCAAAATCTATTGTAGCTACGGTATTTGCATAAGAAAAAAACATTTTTTCGGTATGAACAGACTTGTCTAATCTTGATTCTAATAAATTAATCTCGTGATTTAACATTTTTGTAAGCCTGGATTGCGTAACGTAACGAAGATCATTTTCAATTCCATATATTGCATCGCTGAATCCCTTGTCATAGGCACTCATTGTTTTTGCTATTGTTCCGGATGCTCCACCAGCACGAAAAAAGTGTCTTGCTACTTCCTGCCCAGCGCCAATTTCAGAAAATGTACCATAAATATTTTCATTTAAGTTGATTCTAAGCGCTTTGTCTTTAGTTGATAAAAGATTTTCAAACTCTTTATCTCCTTTTAATTTTATAACCATTAACCAAGTTATTTTTTACAAATTTAATAACTATTGGTTATTACTCGTAATAAAAAAATTAAATTTGGTTACATAATGAAAATTATTTTTTTAGGGACAGGTACCAGCACTGGAATACCATCAATTGGTTTAAATTACCCCGTTTGTTCTAGCGAAGATTTTAGAGATAAAAGGTTGAGATCATCAATTTTAATAACTCATAATAAAAAAAATATTGTATTTGATTGTGGTCCTGATTTTAGGCAACAACTTTTAACAAATAATATTACTAAGGTTGACTCAATACTTTTTACTCATGAGCATGCTGATCACACAGCTGGTTTAGACGATGTTAGACCAATCTCTTTCAAAAACGGTAAAATTCCTGTTTACGCACACAAAAGAGTTTTAGATAATTTAAAACAACGTTTCTTGTATCTATTTGAAAAGCAAAATGATTATGCTGGTGATATACATTTAACGACTAATGAAGTTAAAGAAAATAAAAAATTTAAACTTTATGACTTTACTGTAATACCAATTTCATATTCCCATCACAAACTTCAGGTTTTTGGATACAGAATTAATCAATTTGCTTATATAACAGATTTAAAAAAAATTGATGATGAGGAAAAAAATAAACTATTAAATCTAGATTGTTTGATTTTAAATGCCTTGAGGCACGATGAACACTATTCACACATAAATCTAAAGGAAGCACTACAAATTATACACGATTTAAAGCCAAAAAAAGCATATTTAACTCATATAGCTCCTCAAATGGGCTTTCATGGTAATACGGAAAGATTACTCCCAAAATCAGTATTTCTAGCATATGATGGTTTGGAAATTGAAATTTAAATTTTTTCATTTAACCATTTAATTAAGGATTCTAAATTTTTTTCATTTATTCCGTGACCTTGCTCATAACTTTCAAATGTAAAGTCAATATTTTTTGATTTATAAAAGTTTAATGATTCTTTGGAAATCTGATAGTCAATTAGGTTATCATTTGTTCCGTGAGATATATAAATATTAGTTTTTGGTTTTAAATGTGTTCTTTTCATAATTTTTTCATCAATTACTCCGCTGATTGCCATAATATTTTTAATTGTTCCAGGATAAGAATATGAAATTGCGTGCGATAATATTGCACCTTGACTGAAACCAATTAATGTAACATTGTCAGAATCTATATTTGGATATTTAATTATGTCATCAATAAATTTAGATAATTCATCTCTAATTTGCTTTGCTCCCTCGTGATCATAGAGTTTACTGTTATTATCTACATAGATGTCATACCAAGCATATGAGTTATTAAACAGTTCAATTGGCCCCCTTATTGAGATTATGTAAGCTTTTTTTGGCAAATAATCAATTAATGAAAAAAGATCCCTTTCATTACTTCCATAGCCATGAATAAGGATTATTAAAGGGGACTTAATTTCTTCAGATTTTCTGTCAACAAAAAAAAATCTACTCATCAATAACTACAGCCCCATTATTAATTACTCCAAAGACCTTCCCATTGATTTCAGAATTTATAAATGATGCATTTTTTGACTTTGATTTAACATCATCTTTTAAAAATATGTATTTATGCTTAGGATTAAAAAGTGTCATTGATGCTTTTGATCCTTCATCAATTGTTTCTGACTTGATACCAAATAAATCTTTCTTTCTTGTTAGAATATCAATTACTTCTTCAGTTTTATATATTGAGTTCAAAGCACCAAAAATTGATTCTAAACCTGTGGCTCCAAAAAGTGAATTTTTAAAATCTGTTTTTTTATTATCAATATCAATTGGAGCGTGGTCCGACGTAACAAAATCAATGGTACCATCGGAAAGAGCTTTAACTAAAACTAATCTGTCTTTTTCTGTTCTAATCGGTGGAAGAACCTTAAATCTGGTATCAAAATTTATTAATTTTTTTTCATTAAAAAATAAATTATTTATTGAAACGCTTGTAATAATTTGCAGTCCTTTAAGTTTAGCATTTCTGATTAATTCTACAGATTTAATACTTGAAATTGTTGGGATGAAAAGTTTACCACCTGTGTATTCTAAAATTTTTAAATCACGCTCTAAAGTTATTTCTTCAGATAATGATGGTATTCCCTCAAGACCGTAAAGAGTGCTTATTTCTCCTTCATTGATCTGACCATCATTACAAATTGATTTTTCGTATGGAAGTGTCATAATTAGACCATCAAAATGTTGGACATATTGTAAAGCGGTTTTTAAGAGATTGGGATCTCTTACTGACGTCTTGTAATCATAAAAACCAACTGCGCCACTGTTATACATTTCCCAAAGTTCAGCCATTTCAGTACCATCACTCCTAAGGGTTAGGGCGCCAAGGGGATGAATTTCAACTGCACTATTTTTATTTTTATTTTTTATATATATTATATCAGCTTTAGAGTCGATAACAGGAAGTGTATTTGAATTCAAAATAATGTTTGTAAAACCTGAAAGACATGCAGTTAGTGATCCATTTTCAATTGTTTCTCTCTCCTCTAGTCCAGGTTCTCCAAAAGAAACACTTGTATCGAGCCAACCCTGAGAAACATGCAGATTTTTAATCTTAATCTCCTTAACTGATTTTTTTATAATCTTATCTGCAATTTCTTGAATTACACCCTTATAAATAAAAATATCTTTCGTTTTGCCATTGAATTTACTGCTGGCATCGATGATTTTTGCAGACTTTATTAATATTGACATATAGGAGTCAATTTCTTGTAAATATAATTTTTATTTTAAAAACTTTCATAACGACCCAGTCCAAAAAGTGCAAAATCATACTTTACAGGGTCTTTTGAGTCAAATTTTCTGAGATTTTTGTCAAGTTCTTTCAATGCAATTATATCATCATTTATACGCTTAATTAAATTTAATTTTCTGGCTACTTTTCCTGTATGTACATCAAGAGGGCAAGACAATGATGATGGTGATATTTTTTTCCATAAACCAAAATCAACAATTTTATCATTCCTTACCATCCATCTTAAAAACATATTTAGTCTTTTACATGATGAGCCTTTACTTGGCTTTGAAATGTGTTTTTCAACTCTTTTTTCATGAATTAATGAAAAAAAAATTGATCTAAAATATTCAATATTTCTAAAATTATTTTTGTCATTATATTTTGAAAAAACTTTTTCTAAACCACCTTCGTTTATATAAATATTTTTGAGTGATTTTATAAAAAATTGAAAGTCGTAATAATTAAATGTCCTGTGATAAAAGTTTAGTTTTTCAATAGAACTTTCTTTTATTGATAAAATAAAATCTAAGGGAGATTCACCAAAAATATTAATAAGTTTTTTACCACTATTAATTATTGAAGTTCTATTTCCCCAAGATATCGTAGAAATCAAAAAGGATATTATTTCAATATCTTCTTTACGTGTGTATCTTTTAGGTATTTGTATTGGATCTTCATCAATAAATTTTAAGCTATTGTATTGTTGAGATTTAAAATCTAAAAAAGATTTTAAATAATCAGCTTCTAATGCATTTGCCATCTTTAATTGTAAAAGAAGTCTTTGCTATACTTGCAAATTCTTTGTTATGTGTAACATAAATAACAGTTACACCATATTTAATGTTAACCTTTTTTAATAAGTCAATAATCTTTTTTGAGTTTTTAGAATCTAAATTTCCTGTTGGCTCATCAGCTAAAATGATTTTAGGATTGGTTATTAGAGCTCTCGCAAATGAAACTCTTTGTTTTTCACCACCTGAGATGAATTCGGGCTTTTTATTTAAAATTTGATGAATCTTGAGGGATTCAGAAATTGATTCTAGCTTTTTTCTATAATCGTCAATATTTTTTTTTCCAATTCTAACAGGTAAAAGAATATTTTCTTTGCAGTTTAGTTCCGGTAATAGTTCATGAAGTTGGAAGACAAATCCAATATTTTGATTTCTAAATTTTGAAACTTCATACTCATTCCAAGTACACATGTCAATGCCATCAATTTTAAACTCTGAATCTTTATTATCATCAAAACTTTCAATTGTTCCTAGGATATTAATTAATGTAGTTTTTCCTGCACCAGATGGGCCAACAATAGAAACGAAATCTCCATTCGGAATATTTAGAGAAATATTGTCTAATATTTTTTGATTTCCGAAGGATTTAGAAATATTTTTTAGAAGAATCATTTTTTCTTGAAACGGTTAACATCTATAAGATAATTAATTCTAAGTGAAATTTGATGCTCTACAGGTATTTCAAAAAGATTTTTTAAGCTTTTGTAGTAATCAAGGCCAGATTGGTTGTCTCTGTTAAAAATTTGATTTCTATATAAAAAAATTAAATTACTACCGGGTGAAAACCACCACTGAAACTTTACATCTAGGTTCCAAATATTAAAATTGGTATTTGGATCAGATTCAAGTAAACTAAAATCAGCCATCTCACGATATCCATTTTCATTTAATGAATATAAAACCTCTTTGTAATCAGCTGAACTCCAAAAGCTTCGTAAGTCTAAACTTAAACTTTTATCTCTATCTATTCTATAGTCGATATCAAGTGAATTTTCAATTGATTTTTGATTTCTTAATCCTAAATAAATATCATTGTTAGAACTTTGTAAATATCCTATATCATCATTAGTTTGTTTATATTGTTGCCTAAGTCCTGCTGAAAGTTTGTCAGAGAACCTAAAATCAATATTATATTCAAATCTTTTATAATTTTTGTTTTCATCAAACTGTTTGTTTTTATAACCAATATTTGAAAATTCAATTCCATAAGTAAGTTTTTTTGTTGGGTCAGACCTGATTTCGAGTTGTATGTCGAAATTTGAAGGTACAATTAAGAAGCTATCACTATTTCTTGTTTCATAATAGTCTTTCTTTTCACTTTCGTAATCAAAATCAATGGAAAATTTATACAGGTTCTGAAACTCGAAATCATTTCCAAACCTCATGCCGTTATACACTTTTTTAAAGGTGTTGTATCTCTTTGTTTCTCCAAAAAATAGATAGTTGCTATAGCTTCGTAATAATTTCAATTCATTTAAAATTTGATATTGAATTCTCCCATAGAATCTTTGACTGTTTTGTTGATTGTAATACCCAAGTTCGTTTTGATTGTAATACTCATCGGTTCCAAACCAACCCATAGAATATCTAAAATTTCCTTTTAATTCTGCAAGAGAAATACTTCCTCTAAAACCCTTTTTTTCAGAAAATCTGGGTGAATCACTGAAGTATACTCGAGAAGAAAAGTTGAAATTTCTTTTATTATCATATAATTCAGTCACAAATGCAGTATTATTAGAATTATACCCCCCCTTGCCTCTGTTTACATTAGTATTGTGAACCCCAATTGATGAATAATCATTCAGTAGTTGTTGTGTCAATGATAGTATATTGTAGTTTGTAACTGGTGCAATGGTTTCTTTTCTAATTGATCCATCTTCAACATTTCTAACAATCGCGTTTGCTTCTCCAGTTATTGCATTTAGCAATCCTATACTTAGTTTAGTGTTAGTAGTTCCAGACAGTTTAATAGCATTAATTAGCTTTGGTTTATTATCGTAGCTAACTAACTCTTCGCTAGAGCTAAGCAACTCATCTTCATCAAATCTTACTTCTTGTCCAATTCTTCTGCTATAGAAAAAATCTCCCCCACGAAAACCACCATTTGCTTTTTTAAATATGTTTGCCCCCTCAGTGAAAAAAGCTCTGTTTTCATCAAATCTTTGCTCAAATGGGGATAGATTAAGTTCCTCATCATCAAATGATACTTGTCCGAAATCTGGAATCAGTGTTGCATCTAAAGTAAAACTATTGGACAATCCATATTTTATATCTAATCCAGCAGAATAAATTGAAGATGGAGAGGAAGTTTTCTTTAAATTTAAAGCAGTTTGACCATATGGATAAAGAAATAACCTTAGTGGTGGTTCTATATTTTTTAATCCCTTAACCGTTCCTAGAGATTCATACCATTTGTAAATCTTTGTATCAACAGGGCTCCATGAATACCATTCTTCAAGATCTGCAATAGCTCTAGAAAAATTAATTCCCCAATTTTGTATATTTTTTTCCGGAAATCTTAACGCACTGTAGGGGATTTTCATTTCAAGAGACCACCCGTCTTTCGTTATTTGAATTTCCCCCTCAAAAACCGTATCGTAATCCCTACCTCCGGAGTTCCAATCACCTGACCAAAGTCCATCGACAATTGCACCAGCACTCGTTATTCCAAATCCATGATGATTTTCCTTATCATTATAGGTATCGATGGAAACAAAAAATAATTCACTGAAAGAATCCCAAGGATTATCCCTTTCACTTAACTCCATGGGAATATCTCCAGGATGAAGTAGATATGCACCAACATAAACTGCTTCATCATCATACATGAAAAATGCAGTTGTTTTATATTGTTTTGGGATTTCTTTTCCAATTCTGGTTTGGGGTCTCCATAAAGAAAAATCACTAAGTTTTTGGACATTTTTCCACTCTTTGTCATTTAAAAATCCATCTAATTTTGGCGCTTTTTCAGTCCTGTATGCATCAAATGATTTTCTGTCTTGGGAATATGAGCTAAAAATTGTTAGAAAAAATGCTATTAAAAAAAATATTTTTTTCATGCGGGCCCAAAGTTATACAATTAATAACTTTGACTTGTTATTTTTTATTTGGTTTATTTATGAACAAAGATTATGCTATAGTTGCCGGTGGTTGTTTTTGGTGTTCTGAAGCAATTTTTGAAAATGTAGAGGGTGTGATCAATGTTCTCCCCGGATACATAGGAGGCAGAAATAAAAATCCCTCATATGAAGAAGTATGTTTGGGAAATAGTGGTCACGCTGAAGCAGTCAAAATCGAATTCGATATAAGAATCATTTCCTTTTATAAAATTTTAGATATATTTTTCAAAACTCATGACCCAACAACATTAAATAGGCAGGGAAATGATATAGGTACACAATACAGAAGTGCCATATTTTATAATAGTGAAAGGAAGTTTGAGATTGCAAACAAAAAAATTGATGAATTACAGGAGAATTACGAGAAAAAAATTGTTACGACTCTAGAAAAAGAAACCAAATTCTATATTGCTGAAGAGTACCATCACAAGTATTTCTCAAAAAACCCTGACAATGCATACTGTTTTGCTGTCATAAAGCCTAAAGTTGAAAAGTTTAGATCTAATTTGAAATAAATTTCTTAAATCCTATTCTTTTCAGCATTTTCTTTTCAAAATTCCAGAAAAACTTAAATTGACCAAAAATTAATGCAACTAGCAATAAAATTATTTGATAAACAAATGTTATTACAATGATTCTCACAGCCCAGTAAACAAAAAAGTTTAAATCAGATTTCTTGATATTAATTAAATCCATTAAAGGATCGGAGATTAAAGCAGCAGTTGACCCAGTTATTCCAAACACAATGAAAATTACAATCAGTTGGTAATTGGATTCAATACCATATTTCAATTTAAATTTAGTAATCATTAATTATTGATAAGAGATATAATTTGATCGGCAAGCTCAAGTCCAATTCTTTCTTGTGCCTCATTAGTTGCAGCACCAATATGAGGCGTAAGTGAAAGTTTAGAGTTCATTAAAGTTTTAATTGATGGATTAGGCTCATTTTCAAAAGTATCTAGTCCTGCAAATTTAATTTTTCCGGAGTCTATAAATTTGATAAGGGATTCTTCATTTAAAACGCCTCCTCGAGCCGCATTAATTATACCAACTCCGTCTTTCATTTTACTAAATTCTTTTTCATCTAGTAAATAGTCTTTCTGAGATGGTACATGCAAGGTAATATAATCGGACTTTTTAAGAAGTTCATCCAAACTGACTGAGTCAGGTTTGAAATATATACTTTGGCCATCAGAAAAGATTATTTTTATTTCAGCCTCATTTAAAAAGTGGTCACAAAATATAATATTCATACCGCATCCATAACCAATTTTTGCTACTTCTTGACCAATTCTTCCAAAACCAATGATACCGAGTATTTTGTTCTTTAATTCAGTACCCTTTGCATAATTCTTTTTAAGTTTCTTAAAATTTGAGTCACCTTCAAGTGGCATGTTTCGATTTGAATCATGTAAAAATCTTGAACACGTCATTATGTGTGCAAATACAAGTTCTGCAACAGAAAGGGATGAAGCGGCAGGGGTATTAATTACACTTAATCCTTGAGTTTTTGCATATTCAACATCAATATTATCCATTCCAACACCACCTCTTCCAATGAGTTTTAATGATTTGCATGAATCGATGATGTCTTTTCTAACTTTTGTTGCACTTCTAACAAGCAAACATGTTATCGAATTTTTATTGATGAAATCAATGAGTTGTTCCTGAGCAACATTTGTAGTTATTACTTTAAAACCATTATTTTCTAGTTTCTTTACTCCAACTTGTGAGATACCATCGTTTGCTAAGACTATCATTTATATGTAATTTTTAAATTTTCTTATTGTGTCTATTAGTATCTCTACAGAACTAATATCCATGGCGTTATATATAGATGCTCTGTAGCCACCAACAGATCTATGACCATTTAATCCTGAAATATTATTTTCAATTAACATTTTATCAAATACATCTTTATTTTTCTCATCATACAGATTGAACGTAACGTTCATTAAACTTCTATCATCTACATTTGCAAAACCATTAAAAACATCATCATTGTCAATTTCTTTGTACAATAATTCTGACTTTTTGCGATTTAAACTTTCAACAACATCAATACCACCTTTTTTTTCTAACCATTTTAAGCTAAGCATGCATGCATAAACTGAGAAAACCGGGGGTGTGTTGAACATACTGTCTTTGTCAAAATGAATTTGATAGTTAAGCATTGAGGGAACTTTTCTACAAATTGATTCTAATATTTCTTTTTTTATAACTACAAGAGTTGCACCAGCTGGTCCAATGTTTTTTTGGGCTCCGGCATAAATCAGATCAAATTTATTAAAGTTAAGTTTTCTTGAAAAAATATCAGAGCTCATATCAGAAAATAAGGGACAAGGTGATTCAGGAATTTCATGAAATTGTGTTCCAAAAATGGTATTATTTGTTGTTATATGAGCATAGTCCATATCATCACTAATTGTGTAATGTTTTGGAATGTAATTGAAGTTTTTCTCTTTGGATGATGCAATTTCAATCACATTTCCAAAGAACTTGGCTTCTTTCATAGCCTTTGTTGACCAAGAACCAGTATCAACATAACCAGCTTTATTATTCAAAAAATTGTACGCGATCATTAGAAATTGAAGACTTGCTCCCCCTTGAAGAAATAGTGATGTATATTCATCTTCGTCAAGATTGAGTAAATGTAAAGCGATTTTTCTCGCTTCGTTCATTACACCAACAAACTCTTTGCTTCTGTGAGAAATTTCAAGAATTGATAAATCAATTCCATCAAAATTTAGGATAGATTCAGATGCTTTATCAAAAACTTCACTCGAAAGTATACTAGGACCTGCGCTAAAATTATGTTTTTTCATTTAGGTCATGCAAATTAGTAAAAATATAAAGTATTGTACTCTGCTTAATCATTAACTTTTAACAAAAAGTCAACAGTATTTATATCATCTGCAAATTCCTGAAGTGAGGGGCTTTGTGTCAAACCGAATTTTGTTGAGTTTTTAACAAGACCATTACTAACTAAACATTGTAATTGATTTCTATTAGCATTTAATTTTTTCCTTAATTTATCTAAAGATTTGTACTGCTCATAATATAACACACTAATTGGTGATCCTAATTTTTCGCTTTCTTTTAGTAATACTAAGCCATTGTCATAAAACTTTTCACTGTTAAGTAGAAATATAGATTTGTTGTAAGTGTAATTATTCTTGTAAGAATTATTATCAAATATTTTTTTCCATTTTAAGGATGCTCTAAAAATCCCATCTAAATCATAACCCTCAGGAACAAATATTTTTGAAACGCTTCGACAACCTAAACCATAATATAAAAATACATCCTTCATTAATCTTTCCAAATCTTCCTCACTTTCATTACCGTTAAGAATAGCAACCGAATTTCTGTTTTTTCTAATTATTTTGGGATATCTTTTGAAATATTTTTCAAAAAAATGCGTGGAAGTATTATTTCCCGTTGCTATTACAGCGTCAATCTCTAAATTGACTCTTTCAATAATTGTAAAGCAATTTTTAAATTTTGGTTCCCAACTTATTAATAAATCGAAAATTAATGTGTAGAGTACACTGTCTTTAGACGATTTTTTAATTATTGATTTGTGACCACAAATAAAAACGCATAAAAAATCATGAAATCCAACAAGCGGAATATTACCTGCCATAATGATTAAAATATTTTTTGAACCCTTAAACTTTATCTCAGGCAATAATTTTTTTAAATTTTTTTCATTTAAATGTTTACCCCAATAAACAAAACAATTTTTAATATTTTCAAAATCAAAAAATGAGTTTTCATGTTTAACTTTTTTAACTTTTATATCTACATTTCTAAAAAAAAGTTCATTGAATTCATTATTATTATTTTCTACATAGTCTAAGAAAAATCTTCCTAATTTTGTTAATAATTTAATTCTTGTATTAATATTCATTGGGAAATTTTAAAAAGTAAAGATATTAGTTAATTTTGTTACAAATTTATGGCAATAAAAATTACTGATGATTGTATTAATTGTGGTGCTTGTGAACCTGAATGCCCAAATACAGCTATATATGAGGCATCATTTGATTGGAAATATTCTGACGGAACCTCACTTAATGGTGATGTGATTTTACCCAATGGGAAGTCAGTTGATTCTGACAAGCATCAAATTCCTGTTTCTGATGAGTATTATTTTATTGTTACAGATAAATGCACCGAATGTAAAGGATTTCACGATGAGCCTCAGTGTGCAGCTGTATGTCCAGTAGATTGTTGTATCCCTGATGAAAATAATGTCGAAAGTGAGGATATCCTGTTATCTAAACAAAAATTCATGCATCCAGAGGAATGAAAGCAGGAATTGTTGGGTTACCTAATGTTGGAAAATCGACCTTATTTAATTGTCTTACAAACTCAAAAGCACAGAGTGCTAATTTCCCGTTTTGTACAATAGAACCTAATGTTGGAGTTGTAAATATTCCTGATAAAAGGCTAAATAGAATTGTGGAGCTAATTGATCCTGAAAAAATCGTTCCTAACACTGTTGATATTGTCGATATTGCTGGATTAGTTAAAGGTGCTAGTAAAGGAGAGGGTTTAGGTAATCAATTTCTTTCAAACATTAGAGAAACCAATGCTATTATTCATGTATTGCGTTGTTATCAGGATGAAAATATTACTCATGTTGAGGGTAGTGTTGACCCTTTGAGGGATAAAGAAATCGTAGATTTTGAATTACAGATTAAGGACATGGAATCATTAGAAAAAAGAAATGAAAAGATAAATAAGTATTTAAAGACTGGAGGAAATGAATATAAAAAAGAGTTTGAGTTTATTGAAGAGTTAATAAAACACCTTAAAAAGGGCTTATCATTGAGAGATTTGAATATTGACAATGAATCTTTTGAAAAATATTTAAAACCACTTTCATTACTTACTCTTAAGCCAGTTTTATACGTATGTAATATTGATGAAAAATTGATAAATAACAACGATCAGTTGCTAACAAATACAGTAAAGCATTTAGAAAAAGAAAATTCAAAAATCATCGTAATAGCTGCAAAAATAGAGCAGGAAATTAATGAATTAGATAGTTATCAGGATAGGCAAGTTTTTTTAAATGATTATGGATTAAAAGAGTCGGGTACTAGTCTGTTGATTAATGAAGCTCATAAATTATTGAATTTATCTACTTTTTATACAGCTGGGGAAAAAGAAGTCAGGGCATGGACATTTGTAAATGGGTCTAAAGCCCCAAAAGTTGCTGGAGTTATTCATTCTGACTTTGAAAAGGGTTTTATAAAGGCTGAAGTAATGAAATTTGATGATTTTGATGAAAATCTTTCCGAGACAAAAGTTAAAGAGGCTGGAAAACTCAAAACAGAAGGAAAAGATTATACTGTTTGTGATGGTGACATTATTCATTTTAGATTCAACAACTAGATAAAGATTTCAACATTTCTTATCATATAATTGTTAATTAATTTGTTGTGTAAGGATATAAAATAAAACCTTAGTGTTTTATATTTAAACTCTTAAATGCCAAACTCTACATCATACACCGAAGAAAATATCAGATCATTAGACTGGAAAGAGCACATACGAATGCGTCCTGGAATGTATATTGGAAAGTTAGGTGATGGCTCTGCATCTGATGATGGTATTTATATTTTACTCAAAGAAATCATTGATAATTCAATTGATGAGTTTGTAATGGGAGCTGGTAAAACAATTGAAATTACATTGAAGGATAATATCATTAAAGTTAGAGACTATGGCAGAGGTATTCCACTTGGTAAAGTGGTTGATGTAGTTTCTAAAATGAATACAGGAGGAAAGTATGATACAAGAGCTTTTAAAAAATCTGTTGGTCTAAATGGAGTTGGAACAAAAGCCGTTAATGCACTTTCTTCATCTTTTAGAGTTGAGTCTATCCGAGATGGACAATCAAAGATTGTGAATTTTGAATTAGGTGAAATGATAGATTCACCACCCATTGAAGAATCAAGTAAAAGAAAAGGAACATTAATTATTTTTCAACCAGATTCATCAATATTTAAAAATTATAAATTCAGAAATGAATATATAGCCAAGATGATTAAATACTATGTATACCTAAATCCTGGTCTTACAATAATATTTAACGGAGAAAAATTCAGGTCAGAAAATGGATTAAAAGACCTTATCGAAGATAACAATAATATTGACGATTTTTTATATCCAGTCATTCATCTACAGGGAGATGATATAGAAATTGCAATAACTCATAATAAAAAACATTATAGTGAAGAGTACTATTCTTTTGTTAATGGTCAAAATACTAGTCAGGGTGGAACTCACCTTAGTTCCTTTAAAGAAGCAATTGTAAAAACAATAAGAGATTTTTTCAAAAAGAATTATGATTCTTCTGATATAAAAAAATCAATAATATCAGCTATAAGTATTAAAGTTATGGAGCCTGTTTTTGAGTCTCAAACAAAAACAAAACTTGGATCAACTGAGATGGGAGGCAGCTTACCAACGGTACGTTCACATATAATAGATTTTATATCAAAAAATCTAGACAATTTTCTTCATAAGAACTCAAAAGTAGCAGAAGCAATTCAAAAAAAGATTATTCAAGCTGAAAAAGAAAGAAAAGAGCTATCAGGTATAAGAAAATTAGCTAGAGAAAGAGCTAAAAAATCAAGTTTACACAATAAAAAATTGAGGGATTGTAGAGTTCATTTGGGTGATATGAGTAACGAAAGAAGACTGGAGTCAACAATATTTATAACTGAAGGGGATTCTGCTAGTGGTTCAATAACTAAGTCTAGAGATGTGAATACTCAAGCGGTATTTAGTTTGAGAGGAAAACCGCTTAATTCATATTCAATGACAAAGAAAATTGTATATGAAAATGAGGAGTTTAATTTGTTGCAAGCAGCACTAAATATTGAAGAGGGAATAGAAAAATTAAGATACAATAAAATTGTTATTGCAACTGATGCAGATGTTGACGGGATGCATATCAGGCTATTGATCATAACTTTTTTTCTTCAGTTTTTTCCTGAACTAATTAAGGAAGGTCATCTTTTCATATTACAGACGCCATTGTTCAGGGTAAGAAATAAAAAGGAAACAGCCTATTGCTATTCAGAAAATGAAAAAAGTGAAGCTTGTGATAAATTAGGTCTAAAAGTTGAAATAACTAGGTTCAAAGGCTTGGGAGAGATTTCACCAAATGAATTCAAGAATTTTATCGGTGATAGCATAAGGTTAGACCCCGTTATTATAAATAAAGAAACTAGCGTAGAGGATCTTTTAGCATTTTATATGGGTAAGAACACACCCGATAGACAAAATTTTATAATTGAAAATTTAAAAGTTAGCATAGACTCAGCATGATTGAAGAAGAATTTGAAAAAGATGATTTTTTAGTTCCAATTTCTGGAATGTACAAGGAATGGTTTATTGATTATGCTTCGTACGTAATACTAGAGAGAGCAGTTCCAGCGATTGAGGATGGTTTAAAACCAGTTCAAAGAAGAATTTTACATTCTATGAAAGATTTGGATGATGGGCGATTTAACAAGGTTGCAAATATTGTTGGACACACAATGCAATATCATCCGCATGGTGATGCGAGTATATCAGATGCAATTGTACAGATTGGACAAAAAGATTTACTAATTGATACACAAGGAAATTGGGGCAACATTTTAACTGGTGATTCTGCAGCAGCATCACGTTATATTGAAGCAAGGCTTTCTCAGTTTGCACTTGATGTTATTTATAGCCCTAAAATCACAAATTGGCAATTATCATATGATGGGAGAAGAAAAGAACCAGTAAATTTTCCTTTAAAATTTCCCTTACTTCTGGCTCAAGGTGCTGAAGGAATTGCTGTAGGACTATCAACAAAAATACTTCCTCATAATTTTGTTGAACTAATTGATGCATCAATAAAATGCTTGAAGGGAAGAAAGTTTCAATTATATCCCGATTTCCCTACTGAGGGAGTTATTGATATAACAAGCTATAATGATGGAAAAAGAGGAGGTAGGATCAAAGTTAGAGCAAAAATTAACCAGCTAAATAAAAACACTTTGGTTATAACTCAAATACCCTACACAACAACAAGCAGCTCTCTTATTGATTCTATATTAAGAGCTAATGATAAGGGAAAAATAAAAGTGAAGAAAATTGAAGATAATACAGCTTCAAAAGTTGAAATTTTAATTCACCTGCCATCAGGTGTATCCCCTGACAAAACAATAGACGGACTTTTTGCTTTTACTAATTGTGAGGTTTCAATTTCCCCTTTAGGCTGCATTATTGAAAATAATAAACCACTTTTTACTGGTGTCTCAGATATGCTGATTAAATCAACACTCAATACCAAAGAATTACTCAAAAAAGAATTAGAAAATAAATTACGGGAATTAAATTTATTGTGGCATTCATCTACGCTTGAAAAAATATTCATTGAAAAAAGAGTTTACAGACTGATTGAAGATAAAGATTCTTGGGAATCAGTGCTTGATGCAATAAAAGATGGCCTAAACCCTTATTTGAAATTACTGAAACAAGTAGTTTCCAAAGACGATATAATTAAGTTAACTGAAATTAAAATTAAAAGGATTTCAAAGTTTGATATTGATAAAGCAGATAAAAAAATAGAACAGATTGAGGATGAAATAAAAAAGACAAATCATGATTTGGACAATTTAAATGATTTTGCAATCAAATATTTTAAAGATTTAAAATTAAAGTACGGAAAGAATAGAGCTAGAAAAACCGAAATTAAAATTTTTGATGATGTTGATGTCAAAAAAGTTGTTGTAAAAAATGCGAGACTTTATGTTAATAGATTGGAGGGTTTTATAGGAACATCGCTTCGTAAAGAAGAATATGTAGAGGAGTGTTCTGACATTGATGACATTATTGTTTTTACAAAGAAGGGTAATATGATTGTAAGTAGAGTCGAAAACAAGAAGTTCATTGAAAAAGGAATTGAACATGTTGCTGTATTTAAAAAACGAGATTCTAGAACAATCTATAATATGATATACAGAGATGGTAAAACTGGCATAACATATATCAAAAGATTCAATGTGACTGGAGCTACAAGAGACAAGGTATATAATTTGACTTCTGAACACCCTAAAACAAATGTTCTTCATTTTACCTCAAATCCTAATGGTGAAGCTGAGACAGTAACTATAGTTTTAAGACAGTCGGGCTCAATAAAAAAACTGAAATGGGATTTAGATTTTGCTGATCTATCGATAAAAGGTAGATCCGTTAAGGGAAATATAGTATCAAAGTATACAGTACAGAAGGTACTTTTTAAAGAACAAGGCTTATCTACTTTGAAACCCAGAAAAATTTGGTTTGATGAAACAGTTCAAAGAATAAATGTTGATGACAGAGGTGAATTACTTGGTGAGTTTAAGGCAGACGATGATTTAATTATTTTCCAACAATCTGGTGCATTTAAGATTGTTAAACCTGACCTAAACATGCATTTTCCTGAAGACATGATAATACTTGAAAAATTAGATAGAGTTAAACCTGTCACAATCATATATAATAATCTAAAAAAGAAAAAATATTTTATTAAAAGATTTATTATTGGAGTTACAAAAGGAACACAAAATTACATTGAAAAATCAAAAGATATAATAACAGAAATAGTTTTAACAGACTGGAAACCAATGATCGAGATTTTATACAAAAATAAATCTATTGAAAGTAAAAAAATTGATATATCAAGTTATATCGCTGTAAAAGGATTAAAGGCTAAAGGGAACCAACTTGATCAAAAAGAAATTAAATTGATTAATAAACTTGAACCAATTCCATATCAACCCCCAGTTAATGATTTGAATAACATTGAAGTTGTAGATGAAAAAATTGATTTAAACGAAGATACAGATGAAGTAAATAATCAAACTAAACTAGATTTTTAATTTTTGCAAATCTTTAAGGCAAGTTCATAATCATTTTCATAAACAAGTAATCTATGAGTATAAAATAAATTGGTTACACCAAACCCAGCCAAAATTGCAGATTTTTTTTGATTCTGAATTATATATTTTATATTAAAATCTTCAAGGATGGTACTGATCTTTTGTGCTTCAACAAAGGATCCTATAAACAACTCTTTTAATTTACTTTTGTAAATCATTATATCTATTTTTTCTAAATATAAAATTTTGTCCTAAATAGACCTTCCTTACAACTTTGTCTTTCGCCAAATCCTCTGGCTTACCATCTTTCAAAATAGATCCTTCAAACATTAAATATGTTTTGTCAGTAATCGCTAGTGTTTCTTGAACATTATGATCAGTGATTAAAACTCCAATATTTTTGTTTTTTAGTTGAAAAATTATTTTTTGAATTTCTTCAACCGCAATAGGATCAACACCGGCAAAAGGCTCATCAAGAAGTAAGAACTTAGGGTTTGTTGCCAATGCTCTTGCAATCTCTGTCCTTCTTCTTTCACCACCTGAAAGTAAATCACCTCTGTTTTTTCTGACTTTTTGTAAGCTAAACTCCTCAATCAGTTCCTCAAGTTTTTTATTCTGTTCAATTTTTGACAAACTACCAATTTCTAAAACTGCTTTAATGTTATCTTCTACACTTAATTTTCTAAAAACTGAAGCTTCTTGGGCTAAATATCCTATCCCAAGTTTTGCCCTTTCAAACATAGGTTTATTGGAGATATTATTATCGTCTAATAAGACTGATCCCGAATCTGATTTAATCAAACCAACCATCATATAAAAACATGTTGTTTTTCCTGCTCCATTTGGACCCAGTAGTCCTACAATCTCACCTTGCGAAACCTCTATGTTGACATTGTCAACAACCTTTCTGCTTTTGTATTCTTTGATAATATTTGATGTTTTTAAAATCATTTATTTTTTAAAACAAATTTTGAAATTTATATACTTATTTGGTATAAAATTAAAATTGGAATTGCTACAATTATTTGACTAGCAACATCTGGAGGAGTAATTATTGCAGCAAGAATTAGAACAAAAACCAAAGCATATTTTCTATATTTTACCAAAATTTCAGGGGTTACTAAGCCAACTTTCGTTAAGAAATAAATTATTATTGGAAGTTCAAAAATAATACCTGATGAAAGTGCTGAAGCTCTGACCAGTGATATATAACTACTCAAATCAAAATCGTTAAAAACTTCTTGACTAACAGAGTAATTTCCTAAAAAATTGATTGATAACGGACAAACAACATAGTAGCCAAATGATACTCCTATAAAAAATAATAGACTTGAAATAAAAATAAACCCTTTTGCATATTTCTTTTCGTTGCTGTAGAGACCTGGACTTATAAAACTCCAAAATTGGTACAAAACGTAGGGAAATGAAACAACAAATCCTGCTGCGATTGATGTCATTATATGAGCTGAAAATTGTCCAGAAACTGTTCTACTTTGAATTCTGAATGGTAATTCCGTTATACAAAAGCTATCATTCAAACCAATTAGGTTAGAGAATTTACAAAGTAATTTATAAGTAATAAAATTAGGGTCTTTTGGACCAAAAATAATATTGTCAAAAATATAGTCTTTAAATATAAATGCAATTGAACCAGCAAAAACAATTCCCATTATAGCTCTCAAAATATGCCATCTCAGGTCTTCAAGATGGTCCAAAAAAGACATTTCATTAGGGTCAACAGTCGCCATATTATATTCCTGATTTTAAAATTTGATGGATATGAATCATGCCTAAATATTTATTTTTTTTAATAACAATTAATTGAGAAATCTTTTTTGAATTCATTAATCTTAAAGCGTCTGTGGCTAAGCACTGATGGTCTACAAAAAGTGGCGGAGTTTTTATTAAAGAATTAATTTTTAAAGATAATGGGTCTTTGTGGTTACTAAGAATTCTTCTTACATCACCATCAGTAATTATTCCGACTATTTTTTTTTCACTCATAACCACTGTTGCTCCTAACATTTTTGATGAGATTTCATCAATTGCTTGCTTAAATGTATCATCAATTGAAACCATTGGTTTTAAATCAATATCTAGAATATCTGCGACAGTTAAGGTTAGTTTTTTACCCAACGATCCGGACGGATGAAACTTTGCAAATGATTTTTCATCAAAATTCTTCAATTTCATCAAAGAAATTGCAATTATATCTCCAACTAGCATCTGTATTATTGAACTTGTAGTTGGAGCTAAGTTGTGTGGGCAGGCTTCTTTTTCTATTGGAGTATGAATTAGATATTTAGAGTTTTTTCCAAGAAATGAATCTCTATCCGAACTCAATCCAACTATATCAATTTTATTTTTTTTCAAATTTTTAACAAGCTCTATAGTTTCTGAGTTATTACCACTTTTGGAGATAATAATTACTGAATCATTAGTTGAAATAATACCCATATCGCCATGTAATGCATCAGATCCATGCATAAAAACAGATGGTGATCCTGTAGAATTGAGTGTTGCCGCAATTTTCATTGCAACAATTGCGCTTTTTCCAATTCCAGTAACTACAATTTTCCCATCTAGTTCGTTTAAATATTCAATCGTCCTAATTATATCATTTGTACTGTTTACATTTAAATTTTCGATTGAGCTTTGCTGAATTTTAATTACATCTTGTGCTATTTTTTTTATGTTGATATTGTTCAAAACTTGTTAGAATTATAAATGACTCTGGTTTTTAATTAGTTTATATTTAATATAAAGGTACAAATATACCTTATTTGGCATACAATGAACCTAAAGTCAGATCTTTCAAACTTATTACAACAGCACTTTGGTTTTACCAGTTTCAGAGAAAAACAGTATGATATAATTGAGTCTCTTGTTTCAGGCAATGATACAGTGGTTATAATGCCAACAGGTGGTGGAAAATCACTTTGTTATCAAATTTCAGCTTTATACATGAAAGGAATTGCAATTATTATTTCCCCACTTATCGCATTGATGAAAAATCAGGTGGATGTTTTGAATGCTTTATTCGAAAAAAAAAATATTGCAAGCGTATATAACTCATCACTATCACAAACAGAAAAAAAATATGTGAGAGAAAATATAATTAATGGTACAACAAAGTTGGTTTATATTTCTCCTGAGTCTTTTGCCAAAGAAAGTAATATGAGATTTTTTAAAGATCAAACTGTTTCATTTGTTGCAATTGATGAAGCTCATTGTATTTCAGAGTGGGGACATGATTTTCGACCTGATTACAGAAACATTTCGGATACATGTAATAAAATAAATCCTGGGCTTAAAAAGATTGCATTGACTGCAACTGCAACTCCTAAAGTTAGAGATGACATTCTAAAAAATCTAAATTTAAAAAATCATAAATTATTTCAATCATCTTTTAATAGACCAAATTTATTTTATGAGATAAGAAAAAAAGATAGTAGTATTGACAAGCAAATCATTTCATTTATTAAATCTAATAATTCAAAGTCTGGTATTATATACTGTATGTCTCGAAAAAAAGTAGATGAATTATCTAAACTGCTTCAAATTAATGACATTAAGGCTCTTCCTTACCATGCTGGTTTGGAACCGAAAGTTAGGTCATCCAATCAGGATCAATTCCTTATGCAAGATAGTGATGTAATAGTTGCTACAATTGCTTTTGGAATGGGTATTGATAAACCAGACATCAGGTATGTCATACATTATGATATTTCTAAATCGATAGAATCCTACTACCAGGAAACTGGAAGAGCGGGAAGAGATGGTGGAGAAGGACGTTGCATAGCTTTTTACTCCTACAGTGACATAGAAAAGTTAGAAAAGTTTTTAGCTTCAAAATCCATCTCAGAAAAAGAACAGGGTTTATCTTTATTAGAAGATGTTGCTGCATACTGTGAAACATCGATGTCGAGGAGGAAATACTTGCTTAATTATTTTGGAGAAGATTACGATGAAATTAGTGGTGCTGGTAGTGAAATGGATGACAATTCGGTTGATGTTAAAGAAAAAAAGGATATTAAATTTGAAATTTTAAAGGTTTTGAGTACTATTAAAGAATTAAAAGAGAATTATAAACAAAAAGATATTTCAAGTTTTATTACAGGATCTGAGACGGCTTTAATCAGGTCTCATAATTTGATTGATAATAAATTTTATGGGTTTGGAATTAATGAAGGGATTATCTTTTGGAAATCTGTTCTCAGAAAAATGATTGTGGAAAAGCTTTTGTTTAAAAATATTGAGACTTACGGTGTTCTCAAAATTTCAGATATTGGACAAGAGTTTTTAATAAAACCACACACAATTATGATGTCTACCGATCACGATTACTCTGTTGAGTATACTAAAGAAACAAATAAGTCTGAAAATACATTGATTGCTGACAATGAGCTCCTTAACATACTTAAAAATGAAAGAATTTCTATGTCTAAAAAATATAATTTACCCCCATTTGCAATTTTTCAGGATTCTTCAATTGAAGAAATGTGTTTTAAATATCCAACATCAATTGAGCAACTTTCTACAATTAACGGAGTTGGTGAGGGTAAAGCAAAAAAATTCGGAGAAACGTTTATGGTTTTGATAAGTAATTATATAAAAAAAAATAAAATAGAGGGTATTCATGATAATGTAATTAAATCAACTGGTTCAAATTCGCTTACCAAACTTTTTATTATTCAATCCGTTGACAAAAAACTTTCAATTCATGAAATTGCTAATTCAAAGAAAATTTCATATACAGAAGTTCTGAGTGAGTTAGAAACAATTATATTCTCAGGAACTAAATTAGATTTAACATATTTAATTAATGAAATTTTTGATCATGACTCTATAGATGAATTAAGTGAATTTTTTTCTGATTTAAAGCATGACTCACTTGATGAAGTTGTTAATGAATTTTCAGATGATTACGAAACTGACGACTTAGCTTTATTTAGATTATATTTTTATTCAAAACATGCATCATGAGTTTTTCCATTTAATATTGCATCCTATACTTGGTTTTTGAATTGATATATTTTTTATGTTTTTAAGCATACAGTCAATCGCATTTCTTAGGTCACTTCCAGTAATTTCTAATTCATTACCAGGTCTAGAGTCATCTAATTGACCCCTGTATACTAATTTTTTTTCTTTATTATATAAGAAGAAATCTGGTGTACATGCTGCATCAAATAATCTAGCCACATTTTGAGATTCATCATATAAATAAGGAAAAATAAATTTTTTATTTGAAGCTAATTTTTTCATCATCTCTGGGGAATCTTGGGGGTAATTATCAACGTCATTACTGCTTACTGCAACTACATTAATTTTGCCTTCGTAAAATTTTGAAATTGAATTTATTTCGTCAAGGATATGAACTACAAAAGGACAATGATTACAAATAAACATTACCAGTGTTCCCAGCTTTAAATTTAATATTTTGTTATTGAATAATTGGTTATCAATGGTGTTAATTAGCTCAAAATCAGGAAGATCTGATCCTAACTCAATCATGTTGGATGGTGTTCTAGCCATTTTTAAAATTTTAAGTTTAAGCCGAAATTCTGGTATTCGGAAAGTTAATAATTGATTTTTATGAAAATTTAAATATCTTCAAACTCTACTTCATTACTTTTTTTATCACCTTCCTCTTTAGATGTATTTTCTATATCTTTATTTTCCTCAGATTTTGATTTAAAATCCTTATCATGTATCTCACTTATGACCTCATCGCCTTTTTCATCAATAATGAATTTCGTCATCTCAGCTAGAACATTTGAAAAATTTTCAAAGTCTTCCTTGTAAAGATATATTTTATGTTTTTTGAAGTAGAATGTTCCATCATCGTTGGTAAATTTTTTACTTTCTGAAATTGTTAGGTAATAGTCTCCTGCCTTAGTTGATCTTACATCAAAAAAATATGTCCTTCTTCCAGCCCTAACAACCTTAGAAAATATATCTTCATTTAGATGCTGTTTACTTTCTTCCATTTTTAATTATTTCTACCAAAAATGGTTAAAAAAGTAAAATCAACAAAATCTTAATGGGTTTTTTTATTCTGTTTAAAATTTATTTGATAATAATAACCTTTAGTATTTTTTATTAATTCATCGTGAGTACCAGTCTCAATAATTTTAGAATCGTTCATGACTATTATTTTGTCACAATTTTTTAGGGTGGATGTTCTTTGACTGATAATTATTTTGGATATATTTTCTAATTGATTTTGAAGATTATTTGAAATTTCCTTTTCAGTTTTAACATCTACAGCTGATAAACAATCATCTAACAGTAAAATTTTAGGTTTTTTTATTAGTGCACGAGCTAAAGCAATCCTTTGTTTTTGACCCCCTGATAAATTTATTCCTCTTTCCCCTAAAATAGAATCATATTTCATTGGAAATTTCTCAATTTCGTTATCTATACATGAAATTTTCGCATATTTCTTTATTTCAACATTATTTGCATTATTATTTCCAAATCGTATGTTGTTTTTTATTGTGTCGCTAAAGAGAAAAGTTGTTTGAGGAACATAAGAAATGTAATCTCTTATGTTTTTTTTGTTGTGACTTTTCAAGTCAATACTATCAATTAAAACTTTACCAGATTGAGGATCATAATTCCTAACAATTAGTTCAAGTAGTGTTGACTTACCGCAGCCAACAGGTCCTATTACACCCAAAGATTTACCCATTTCAAGGTTAAAACTAATATTAGATAGTGCTTTTATATTAGTTTCAACATACATAAAATTGACATTGTCAAATTCTAAATCACCTTTAATTTTTTTCAGTTCTGAGTTTCTGTTAATAATATTAATTTTTTCTTTTAAAAACTGATTAATTCTAGCTTGACTAGCCTCCGCTTGTTGTACAATTGAGGTTACCCAACCAACTGTAGCTACTGGCCATGTAAGCATATTAACGTAAATTATAAATTCAGCTAGTATCCCCAATTCAATTTTACCACTGATAAATTGATTACCACCAATATAAATAACTAAAATATTACTCATTCCAATCAATAAAACCATCATGGGTAAAAACCAGGCTTGAAACTTTGCTAAATCAACATGTCTTGTTTGAGTCTCAAATGATATATCCTCGATATGTTTATTTAACTCATTTTCTATAGTGTAGGATTTAATAATTGAAATTCCGCTAAAAGATTCCTGAGCCATCGTAGTTAGTTTTGAAAGTGATTCTTGAACCCTGAGGCTTTTTATATTAATTTTTTTACTGAGTTTATATATAATAATTGAGAGAAAGGGTAATGGAGTAATGGTGTACAGTGTTAATTTGACATCAATGCTGAGCATATATGAAATTATTATAATAAAAAGTGTAATTGTATTTATTGAATACATCAAGGCAGGACCA
>QOQA01000013.1 GCA_003331875.1 Cryomorphaceae bacterium
TAAAATCAACTTATAATACTATAAAACCCTAATTATCAGATATTTGAGATATTAACAATAACAAAAAAAAATTAATTGTTTCAAATGAAACATTTTTTATCTGATTTTAGTAAGTTTAATACACAAAAACAATAATTCAATATGATAGTTTACGGTCGCAGGTCAGTTATTGAAGCTATTAACAGTGATTTGGAAATTCAAAAAGCATTTATTAAAAAAAATGCCGTTAATATGGAAAAAATAATTTTTAAACTAAAAAAAAAAAATATTCCACTCTCATTTGTACCCATAGAAAAATTAAAAAAATTAACCAATAATAATCATCAGGGGATTGTATGTCAAATTTCAAAAATCAAAACCTCTAACCTTAATGACCTCGATAGCTCTTTACAGAATAAGGACTCTTCTAGGCTTGCTTTTTTAGACGGGATAACGGATACTAAAAATTTTGGATCAATAATTAGGAACGCTGAATGCTTTGGTATTGATGGTATTGTTATTTCCAAAACAGGAAGTGCTCAAATTAATGATGAAACAATCAAAAGCTCGAGTGGTGCAATTTTTAATATTCCAATTTACAAAGTTGATCACCTTATGGATGCTATCTATCTTGTGAAAGAACAAAATTTTGTTGTAATAGGAGCTGATGAAAAATCAAAAAAAAAGCTAAAAAGTGTAAAATTTAACAACAAAACAATAGTAATTCTAGGATCAGAGGGCAAAGGAATTAGTTCACCAGTTTTAAAAAAATGTGATGAGACATTCAAAATACCCTTACAAGGAAATATTGAATCATTAAATGTTTCAGTAGCAGCTGGAATCATAATGTACGAGATTAGCAAAGCGAAATCTAAAGAATAGATTTCAGTTCGACTAATTTATGAATAGTTTCACTTTTATTATGAATTTTCTCATTATGCGCAACAAAATGAATGGTTTTGATTTTTAATTTTTTTGCCCCCAAAACATCGGCCTCATAGTTATCACCTACCATCAGTGATTCATTGGGGCTTGATCCAGAATCTGACAAAGCATGTTTAAAAATTTTTGGGTCTGGTTTTTTTACACCGACTGACTCAGAATCATAAATAGCTTCGAAGTAATGTATTATGTTGGAGTTTTTTAACTTTTTGTCTTGCACATCTCTGAATCCATTTGTAATAATAAAAAGTCTGTATTTGGGTTTTAAATATTCTAAAACTTCAATAGCACCATCCATTAATTTATTGTTCTCAGGTAAAAATTCAATGTAATCATGTGATATTTTATCAATTGTTACATCATCTATTTCATAATCAAAAAGATTAAAAACTTCTTTTAGCCTGTTATATCTTAGAAATTCTTTTGAAATTTTTCCATTTCTATACAGTTTCCAATACTTAAAATTAATAGGTATATATGCTTCAATAAATTTTTCAAAATTTAGTATAATATTATATTTTTTGAATATTTTTTCAAAAGACAACTCCGAATTTTTTTCAAAATCCCAAAGAGTGTGATCCAAATCAAAAAAAATACTTTTAACCAACATACTTGCAAAAATTTTTAGCAATTAAATCAATATCAAGTCCACCAAATTTTCCTGAACTCATTAATAATAAACATATCTTTTGTTTTTCAAAATTGATTAAATAATCATTCAATTCATCTTTATTGTAAATAAAAACTATTTTATCGTTTTTGAAGGATTTTTTTAAACTTTCTTCATCAAATCTTCTATTTTTTAACTTTGGGTTAAACTTATCAATAAAAATTACAGGATAATCACATGAGCTGAATCCTTCTTCATATTCATTTTGAAATTTTTCATCAAAACTGCTAAAAGTATACAATTCATAAACTGCCAATAAATCAACTTTAAAGTTTGACTTTACAGCATCAATGCTAGCCTTTAATTTACTTGGTGAGTGAGCAAAATCTTTTATCACTGTCCTTATAGAATTAGTTTCAACTATTTCAAGACGATTACTTGCACCCTTGAAGGATCTTATTGAATTGTAAAACTGATCATCGGTCAAACCAATTAAGTTACATACCTGTTTAGCAGCTGATAAGTTTTCCATGTTATGTTTACCAAAAATTTTTAACGGTATTAATCCTTCATCAGTTTCAATGAAAAATCTACCGTCTCTAGTTAAAAAATTATGTTCAGTGTAAGGTATTTTTCTAATATAATTTTGGTTACCATCTAACAAGCTCAATATATGCAAATCATTATTATTGTAAATTAAAACTCCACCGTTAACAATTTTATCAATAAAGATTTTAAACTGATTTTTATAAATATTAAATGTTGGAAAAACATTGACGTGATCCCACGAAATTCCTGATATCAACGCAATATTTGGCTGATAAACATGAAATTTTGGAATATCGTGAATTCTGGAGGAGAGATACTCGTCACCCTCTATTATAATGAATTCATTTTGTTGAGATAAAGAAACAGAGTTGGTTAGTCCCTCAATTTTTGCACCAAGTAAATAATCAGCGTATTTGCCATTGTCTTTTAACACATGAAGAATCATTGAGCTTATAGTCGTCTTTCCGTGACTACCAGCAATTACAACTCTTGTTTTATTTTTTGAATATTCAAAAATAAATTCAGGGAATGAATAAATTTTTATTTTTTTTTGTTTTGCTAATTTTAGTTCAGAGTTGTCAGATTTTGCATGCATACCAAGTATTATAAAATCCAAATCGTCTGTAATATTTGATTCAAACCAACCGAGCTTATTTGGATAAATATCATTATTAATCAAACTTGATTTTGATGGTTCATAAATTGCATCGTCGCTTCCTGTGACAATATAACCAAGTCTTTTTAACTCAATTGCAAGACTATGCATAACACTTCCGCCAACAGATATGAAATGAACTCTTTTCAAAACTTTATGTTCGGGAAATTTTCGTAAACATTTAGTGCCTTTTTTCCCTCATTTTCTGAAATTTTTGAAATATTTTCGATGATTTTTCTGGCTTTTTTCTTTCCTCCTCCAAGAAAACCTGGGACTTCCAAATAGACTTGCAACATAATCCAATTTAAGCTTAATGATGAATTGTCCAGTCCATATGTTTTTTCTAATTGATTTAACATTTCTGGCACATATGCTGCACCCCTTATTCTAGGCATTATTTCAATCTTTGCTGCTAATGTTGCAGCTAATTTATAATTGTAATTAAAATTATTAGGTTTTGAATTCACCAGATCCCTATATAATTCTATTGGTTTTTCAAATTCACAAAGCTGCACCAATGAGTCAGCAATTTTTTCCATTTTTATTAATCTAGAATTTATCACATCATCACTCTGCGACAGTGTTGATGAAGTAATTAAAATTAAAGCGATTGAGTATTTAATTTTTTCCACATTATATCTTTTAAAGTTTCAATTCCCATTGATGTAACAGATGATATGAAATGAATATCAATGTTTAAAGATTTTAGTTTTTTACTAGATCTTAAATTACTAATATTAACTTTTTCAATCAAATCACATTTTGTTACAACTAGAAGTTTTTCCTTATCCAATAACTCGTTGTTGTAATTTTTTAATTCATCTATAAGAATATTAAATTTTTTATCAATATTTTTTGATTCGCATGAAACTAGAAAAACTAATATTGAATTTCTTTCAATGTGTCTCAAAAAATGATGGCCCAAACCCTTGCCTTTGCTTGCACCTTTGATTATCCCAGGAATATCAGAAATGACAAACGTATTGAAGTCTTTATACTTAACAATTCCTAAGTTGGGTTTTAGTGTTGTAAATTCATAATCTCCAATTTTTGGTTTTGCATCAGTCAAAACACTTAGCAAAGTAGATTTTCCTGAGTTTGGAAAACCAACAAAACCAACATCAGCTAAAACTTTTAACTCAATTGTTAATTTCTTTTCCTTACCCTCTAGACCAGGTTGAGAATACTTAGGAGTTTGATTAGTAGATGATTTAAAATTCCAATTACCTAATCCACCTTTGCCACCAGGTACAGCATTGAATTCTTCCCCATCCTCAATGGATTCAAATATGACTTTTCCTGTATCAGTATCCTTTATAACACTTCCCACTGGAATTTTAATAAATTCATCCTTACCATTAGCGCCAGAACTTCTTGATTTGCCTCCATCTCCACCATGTTCAGCTTTAAAATGTCTTTTAAATTTAAAATGGAATAATGTCCATAGATTTTTATTTGTCTTAAAAATGATATTACCACCACTGCCACCATCACCCCCATCTGGACCACCCTTAGCAACAAACTTTTCTCTTCTTAAGTGCGAGGATCCTGCTCCACCATTTCCTGACCTAACAATAACTTTAACATAATCTACAAAATTATCTTCTGTCATTACTTAACACTTTCAACTAAATCTAGCAGTCTTAAACTAATTTCATGAATTTCACCAACTCCACTAACTGAGTGAAACCTATTGATTTTGCTGTAATATTCAATTAAAGGCTCTGTTTTGTTTCTGTACTCGTTAAGTCTTGTTAAAATTTTTTCTCTGCTCTGGTCGTCAGATCTTCCAGATATTAATCCTCGTTTTAACAATCTATCAGTAAGTAAATCATCATCAACGTCTAAAGCAACTATCGCGCTTAATTTCATTTTATATTTAAATAGAATCTTATTCATTTCATCTGCTTGATATAAGGTTCTTGGAAATCCATCAAAAATAAACCCCTTGCAAGGTAGGTTTTGCTTTATTTCATTTTCTAACATTAGTACTGTTACATCATCCGGGACCAATTCTCCATTTTGCGTGTAAGCTTCTGCCTTTAAACCTAGTTCTGTTTGATTTTTAATATTTTTTCTAAAAACATCACCTGTTGATATATGCACTAGATTGTATTTATCTTTCAAGAAATTTGCTTGAGTGCCCTTTCCACTGCCTGGTTTTCCAAACAAAACTATATTAAGCATGGTAATTTTTTTACAAATATACCTAAATACAAATGATGAATAAATTATTACCCATCTATAAATTAATGTATTTTTGGATCTTAAACTTTACACTTTGGATAGAAAAATTGGTATTATTGGTGGCGGTCAATTAGGCAAGATGATATTAGATGAAACTAATAAAATGGGGCTTTCTCTGAGCATACTAGACCCCAGTAGTGAGTCACCATGCTGTAAACTATCAAGTAATTTTGTTAAAGGTGATTTCAATGATTATGATACTGTAACAAATTTTGGAGAAAAACATGATCTTATTTCATATGAAATTGAACACATAAATATTGATGCATTAGATGCGTTAGTAAAAAAGGGGATTGAAGTCCAACCCTCCCCAGAAATCTTGAGAATAATACAAGATAAAAACTTACAAAAAACATTTTTTAAAAAAAATAATTTTCCAACATCAAATTTTACTTTTTTTAAATCTAAAAAAGAGTTTATTAATTCATTTAAAAAAAAGAACTTGGATTTTCCGTGTGTTTGGAAAAAAACGAGATATGGTTATGATGGTTTTGGGGTAAAAGTTTTAAAATCTATGAATGATTTATCAGAGTTAATTGATTCAGAAATGATTATAGAAGATTTTGTTCCATTCACAAAAGAATTATCTGTAATTGTTGCTATGAACAAAAACGGTGATTTGAAAGCTTTTGAGACAGTTGAAATGGAATTCAATTCAAATTCTAATCAAGTTGAATTCGTAATTAGTCCAGCCAACATAAGCGAAAAAACTAATCTAAATGCAAAGAAAATGGCTTGTGATTTAGCAAAAAAATTGAATCTAGTTGGCTTATTAGCAGTTGAAATGTTTCTTACCAATGATGGAGAAATATTAATAAATGAAATTGCACCAAGACCTCACAACAGTGGCCATTTTTCAATAGATGCATGCCCCACCTCTCAATTCAAACAACACATAAATTCCATTATGAATTTAAACCTCGGCGAAACATCACATAAAGGTTGTGCGATAATGATAAATTTGGTTGGAGAAAAATCTAGCAATGGGAGAGTTAAATATGAAAATATTGATTTAATAAGAAACCAAAAAGGTGTTTTTATTCACCTCTATGGAAAAAAAATAACCCGTCCTAACAGGAAAATGGGGCATGTAACGGTAATTTGTGATAACTTTACCACAGCTTATAAAAAAGCAAAAAAAATTAAAGACATAATAAAAGTTAAAAGTTACTAATATGGCAACAATTGGTATTATCATGGGAAGTAAATCAGACTACCCAGTAATGAAGGAAGCAACAGAAATTCTCGACGATTTTGGAATTAGTTACGAGACTGAGATTGTATCAGCACACAGAACGCCTGAAAAGATGATGGATTACAGCAAAAATGCTCACAAAAGAGATATTAAAGTCATTATTGCTGGTGCTGGTGGTGCTGCTCATCTACCTGGAATGGTTGCATCTAACTCTCCCTTGCCAGTGATTGGTGTGCCAATTAAATCTAGAAATTCAATTGATGGATGGGACTCTATACTTTCAATTTTACAAATGCCAGGTGGAGTTCCTGTTGCGACTGTAGCTTTAAATGGTGCAAAAAATGGGGCAATTTTAGCTGCTGAAATTCTAGGTGTGAGTGATTCTGAAATTCAAAAAAAAATTATTGAATATAAATTAGAACTTGAGAAAAAAGTTAATACTTCTAAACTTAAATAACATTGTCAATAAAGAGTTAAAAACTTTATTCAATATAAATAATTTTTTGTTTTAAATATTACATGAATTGCATAATTTTAGTGCTTCAAAAATGAATTTTTCTAACAGACATATTGGAGTAGATTCGAAAGCTGAAAAAATAATGCTTGAATACCTAGGTCTGAATAATGTAGAAAGTCTAATCAAAGAAACCATCCCTCGAGAAATTAGATTGAAACAGAATATTTCACTTGAAGCGGAGATGTCGGAAGCTCAGTTTCTGGATCACATTTATAAGTTATCTAAGGAAAACAGATACTTTAAAACCTATATTGGAAAAGGGTATCATGAAAATATACTTCCCCCAGTAATTCAACGTAATATTCTAGAAAATCCAGGGTGGTATACTGCCTACACGCCATACCAAGCAGAAGTTGCTCAAGGAAGGCTAGAGGCTTTACTTAACTATCAAACAGTAATATGCGATTTAACTGGAATGGAATTATCCAATGCATCACTCCTAGATGAAGGAACCTCTGCAGCAGAAGCAATGACCATGCTCTTTTCAACCAGATCGCGCGATAAAGTAAATCGTAATTGTAATAAGTTTTTTGTCAGCGATGACATCTTTGGACAAACATATGATGTTTTAGTCACAAGAGCGGAACCCTTAGGAATTCAGATTGTAAGAGACAGCATCGATAAAACTGTTTTTGATGAGAATTTTTTTGGTTGCATTGCTCAATACACTGGAAAAAGTGGAAAAATTTATGATTTAAGTTTGATTTCAGATAAATTAAATAATCATGATATAAAATTAATTATTGCAGCGGACTTGCTTTCACTTTGTATTCTTGAAAAACCTTCAATTTTTAATTGTGATGTGGTAGTTGGTACATCGCAAAGGTTTGGAATTCCACTTGGATATGGAGGCCCTCATGCTGGATATTTTGCTACAAAAAAAGAATACAAAAGATCTATTCCAGGAAGGATAATAGGTGTTTCAAAAGACAGAAATGGAAATAGAGCGCTCAGAATGGCTCTTCAAACCAGAGAACAACATATCAAAAGAGAAAGAGCAACCTCAAATATATGTACGGCTCAAGTTTTATTAGCTGTGATGGCAGGCATGTATGCAGTTTACCACGGACCAGAGGGTTTAAAAAAGATTGCTAAAAAAATAAATAACTTGACTAAAGTTCTTTACTCAAATCTAAATAAGTTAGGTATTAATATAATTAATAAGAGTTTTTTTGATACTATTCATTTTAATATGGATGCTGATAAAATCAGAACAGTTGCAGAAAAAAATAAATTAAACTTTAATTATATCAACAAAAATGAGATTTCAATTTCGATAAATGAATCATCAGAATTAAATGATATAAAACAAATAGTTGAAGTTATATCAAATACAATTGGTAAAGGCTTATCATTTGAACAAGAAACTATTTTTGAATCAATTCCTAATAATTTTTGTAGAAAATCTGATTTTTTAAAAGATAAGGTGTTCAACAAGTACCGATCAGAAACTTCAATGATGAGGTACATAAAATCACTTGAAAGAAAAGATTTATCATTAAATCACTCCATGATTGCTCTTGGCTCTTGTACAATGAAATTAAATGCTGCGGCCGAAATGTTACCGCTTAGTTGGAAAAATTGGAATAACATTCATCCCTTCGCTCCAGAAAATCAAACTAATGGATATAAACTGATGCTTAACAAACTTGAAAAACAACTAAATGAGATTACTGGTTTTTATGCTACTTCCTTACAACCAAACTCAGGTGCTCAGGGTGAATATGCAGGTTTAATGGTCATAAGATCGTACTTTAAAAGCATAAAACAGTCTAACAGAAACATTTGCTTAATACCCTCTTCCGCTCACGGTACAAACCCAGCCTCAGCAATAATGGCAGGAATGAAGGTAGTAGTGGTGGGAACTGACAAATATGGAAATATTAATGAAGATGAATTAAAACTTAAAGCTGAAGAACATAGTGAAAATTTAGCTGCACTAATGATTACTTATCCGTCCACGCATGGTGTTTTTGAATCTTCAATTAAAAGAATAACTGATACTATACACAAAAATGGTGGTCAAGTATACATGGATGGGGCTAACATGAATGCACAAGTAGGGTTAACAAACCCAAATGAAATCGGAGCAGATGTTTGTCATTTAAATTTGCATAAAACATTTGCAATTCCTCACGGAGGAGGCGGTCCAGGAGTAGGGCCAATATGTGTAAGGGAACATTTGAGTAATTTTTTACCTCAAACAGATAGGTCAAACCACAAGAAATTTTCTGTAAAAGCCATTTCATCTGCACCATGGGGATCAGCCATGGCCTGTTTAATTTCTTATGGATACATATGTATGATGGGTTCTAAAGGTCTCAAAAGAGCAACTGAAATTGCAATATTAAATGCCAATTACATAAAAAAGAGAATTGAAAAGGATTACAAAATTCTATACACAGGAGAATCCGGAAGGTCAGCTCATGAAATGATTATCGATTGTAGAGACTTCAAAGATGATTTTGGGATTGGTGTTATGGATATTGCAAAAAGACTAATAGATTATGGATTTCACGCTCCTACTGTTTCATTTCCGGTCCCTGGAACAATGATGATTGAACCTACTGAAAGTGAAAATTTAGATGAAATCGATAGGTTTTGTGATGCATTAATTTCAATCAAGGGTGAAATCATTACATGTTCAAAAGATGATGCACAAAATATTTTAACAAATTCACCACACACTTTAGAAACCTTAACTTGCGATAAATGGAATAATAATTATAGCAGAAAGGAAGCAGCTTATCCCCTATCATACGTAGAGGACAATAAATTTTGGCCAAGCGTAACAAGAATTGATGATGCATTTGGTGATAGAAACTTGATTTGCACATGCAATCCAATAGAAGATTATATTGAATCTTAATTTATTTAATACTTTTATAAAAACTATTTATGCCAATTAAAATCTCCGGAACAGGATCTTTTATACCCAAAAACATAATCAAAAATGATTCTTTTTTAGATTCTGAATTTTACGATAAAAATGGTGAACCCTATCCTAACTCCAATAAAGATATTATTGAAAAGTTTGAATCAATCACTGGAATAAAAGAAAGAAGATATGCTGATAAAAATCATAATACCTCTGATCTTGCAACTTTTGCATCAATTGAAGCCATTAAGGATGCTGGGATTGACAAAGAAGAAATTGACTACATAATTGTAGCTCATAACTTTGGTGAAATTGATTATAACACCAATCAATACATAGCTCTTCCTTCCGTAGCAACCCTCGTCAAACATAAACTTGAAATAAAAAATGATAATTGTGTTGCATATGATATAATATTTGGATGTCCAGGTTGGGTTGAGGGCATAATTCAAGCGAAAGCATTTATTAATTCTGGAATGGCAAAAAAATGTTTGGTTATAGGCGCAGATACACTTTCAAGAACAGTTGATAAAAACGATCGAGATTCGTTAATTTTTGCAGACGGAGCAGGTGCTTCAATTGTGGAAGAAAGCCAAGAAACGGGGGGTATTCTATCTCACAAAACAGTAACTAAAGCTGGTAAAGAAGCTTTGTATTTATTTTGTAAAAACTCTTATCATCCAAAAACAAAATCAAAAACTAAGTTTATAAAAATGAATGGTAGAAAAGTTTACGAATTTGCAATTTCTACCATACCATCCGCTTTAAAATCTTGCATCGATGAAAGTGGTAAAAATATTGATGATATTAAAAAGATTTTTTTACATCAAGCAAATGAAAAGCTTGATGAGGCAGTACTTAAATATTTTTATAAACTATATGATAAGCCAATTCCTGAAAATATAATGCCCATTAGTGTTGATTTACTGGGTAATACGTCTGTGGCTACCCTACCCACATTGTATGATATTGTGTTAAAGGAAAACTTTAAAGGGCATCAGCTCCAAAGGGGTGATATAATTGTATTTGCAAGTGTCGGAGCAGGAATGAATGTAAATGCAATCACCTATCAGTTATAATTATGAAATACCTGAAAGATATTGGAAAATATTTTTTGATGGTAAAGTCATCTTTTGTACAGCCGTGCAAGAAAAAAATCCTCTACAAATTAATTTTTAAAGAAATTAATGATTTGGTTTTAGATTCTATTCCAATAGTATCTATATTGTCTTTTTTTATCGGTGGAGTTGTTTCAATTCAAATGGCCCTAAATCTTGAAAGTCCATTACTTTCAAAAACCTTGATTGGCTTTGCTACCAGACAATCTGTAATTTTAGAGTTTGCTCCCACCTTCATATCAATTATAATGGCCGGTAAAGTAGGATCCTATATTACATCAAGTATTGGTACTATGAGAGTTACAGAACAAATCGATGCTCTTGAGGTTATGGGAATTAATTCACTTAATTATTTAGTTTTCCCTAAAATTATTGCAATGTTGATGTATCCCTTTATCATTACTTTTTCTATGTTTTTAGGTTTATTGGGAGGTCTTCTTGCAATGAGACTAACAGGAGTGCCAAGTGAAGCTTACATACAAGGTATTCAGATGGATTTTGATATATTTCATGTTACATATTCATATATAAAAACTTTAGTTTTTTCGTTTATATTGGCAACTGTTCCTGCTTTTCACGGATTTTATATGAGGGGCGGAGCTTTGGATGTTGGTAAAGCAAGTACGCAATCATTTTACTGGACATCTATCATAATAATCATTGTTAATTATATAATAACTCAACTTCTACTCTCATAATGATTGAAATAAAAAATATATTTAAATCCTTTGGATTAAGTGAGGTACTAAATGATATATCCACAAAATTTGAAAGAGGTAAAACAAATTTAATAATAGGACAAAGTGGATCAGGTAAAACCGTTTTGTTAAAATGCTTACTCGGTCTATATTCAATTGATCGAGGAGAATTGATCTATGATAACATTTATTCATCGAAAATGAATGATGAAGAAAAAACTAATATTAAGAAAGAAATGGGTATGGTATTTCAAGGTAGTGCGCTTTTTGACTCAATGACAGTTTTAGAAAATGTTAGATTCCCTCTTGACATGTTGACAAAATATTCAGAAAAAGAAAAAAATGAAATTGCTTTAAAGTTTATTGACAGAGTCAATTTAAATGATGCAATTAATAAATTACCATCTGAGATCTCGGGTGGAATGCAAAAAAGGGTTGGTATTGCTAGAGCAGTTGTTTTGAATCCAAAATATCTATTTTGTGACGAACCTAACTCAGGACTTGATCCCAAAACTGCGATAGTAATTGATAATCTAATTCAAGAAATTACCAAAGAATATAATATAACAACGGTTATAAATTCTCACGACATGAACTCTGTTATTGAAATAGGTGAAAACATTATTTTTTTGAAGGAAGGAATAAAGTTGTGGCAAGGAAACAATAAAGAAATACTAAATTCGAATAACAAAGAAGTTGAAGATTTTGTTTATTCTTCTGAGCTGGTCAAGAAATTAAGAAAAAATTAGTTCTTCTCAATAATTTCAATATTTTTTGATTCAAACTTTAAACCAATCCAATTTTTAATACTTTGATTGAGTTGTAATTTATTATTATCATCAATAATATCTGACCAAGATATTGACACAACAACAACAGTATCGGTTTTTTGGAAATCAGTTCGAATTGTTTCATAAATTTCAAATGAATTTAAATCTGGATAAATTAGTTTTGCTTCATTAATTAAAGAACTAAATAATAACTTTTCTTCACTCAAACTTCTTAGTTGATTAATTTCTTCACTCAAGTTCTCAATTTCATATTTTTTCCTAGCAATATCAATTGAGTCCCTGGATCTAAGCTCTTTTAAAAAAGTATTATTGAGAGTATATGAATCTTCAATTTCTTGTTGAATAAATAGGAGTTTTGTTGATTTGAGATTTTCGTTAATCTTTATTTTTTTATTAAGTAAATCCATCAAATCCTTTGAAATGGGTTTTTGTCCAAACGTATTAATTATTATTTCAGATTCTCCATCATTATATTCAACCTTTGCAGATTTACTTAAATAATCGCCATTTGATAACATAGAAAGCTCCGTGTTTAAAAAATTTCTTGCTTCAGTCTCAAACGTTGATTTCTTTATAACTCCTCTAAATTTATATCCTGCGAAGATAAATGACGAAATTGCAATTAACGCAATTGCATTAGCAATAAATCTCCTCCTTCTTGAGTTAGCATAAACAATCAGTGGAAAACGCAAAACTTTTAGGGTCAAGTATGTTGCCACTATAATATATAATGTGTTAATTAAAAATAGTAAAATTGCACCCCTCGCTTTTAATAATTCACCTTCTGCTAAATAATAACCTACAGTACAAAGTGGCGGCATCAAGGCGGTGGCTATTGCTACACCAAAAATTGCTGAACTTATATTTTCTTTTTTAGTCTTTGCGATAATCAAAGCCAACCCTCCAAAAAAAGCAATTAGAACATCCCTAATATCAGGACTAGTTCTGGAAAGAAGCTCAGGAGTTTCTTCACTAATTGGAATCGAAATAAAAAAAATATAAGCTGTTCCAATACTCAAGAAAACCATCACAAGTGTATTGATTATGGAACTTTTCAGAGTATCAATGTCATTTGTTGAAATTGATAAACCTAAACCCAAAATAGGTCCAAGAAGCGGAGAAATTAACATTGCACCAATAACAACGGCAGTGGAGTCTGCGTTTAAACCAACGGATGCAATTAAAATTGAACATATAAGAATCCATGCTGTAGTTCCTCGCATAGAAATATCTTTTTTAATGGAATTAATTGTTCCATTTTTATCAACATCTTTATAAAAACTAAATACACTCTTAATGAAAATCAATATACCATTAAATAATCCAGATGCATTTTTCTTTAGATCTTTTTCAAAGTTTTCGTCTTTAAAATCAAATTTTGTTTCCAATTTATTTAATTTCTTTTATTCCAGTTAAGTCAGATGAGCTTCTTATTTTTTCTCCCAATCCATCAATGATTTCAATTCCGTATTGGTTGCATATTTTTGACTCAGGTATTTCATGATTTTTTCTATCTCCACCATTTGCAAAAACTGACGGTTTTAGTTCTTCTAGAGATTTACTCACAGTTTTGTCTTTATCAATAGAAAGAAAAACTTCGTCTACAGATTTTAAATTTTTTACAATTTCTACCCTGTCCTTCTCATCCATAAAAAACTTACCTTTTTTTAATGTGCACTGGTGGTTATTATTAACGATCACAACTAAGTAATCACCCAACTCTTTAGCTTTGTTTATATATTCTAAATGTCCAACGTGTAGTGGATCAAAATATCCACTTATACATACTTTTTTCATAGTGTAGTTACCTTAGCATGAGATACAAAAAGGTAATTCCTTTTATTTGTTAAGCATTTACAAAGATATCTTTTTCTTTTTTTTTGAACTTTAATGTACTTTTTATCTCTGTAGGTAAAAGTTGAATTTAGTGATAGATCATCAAGATAAACTAAAACCTTACTTTGATCATCATCATATTTATCTAGTTCTTTTGAAAGTTCAGAGTCATATGAAAATGAAGACTTGGGGTCTTCCATATGATTTCTTAGTGAAACTAAAAGACTTTCAGGAAAAATATTAATATTTAAAAATGGTTCAGTTATTTTTTTAAATATATTTTTCCATTTTGATCCATGTGGTTTTGCAAACTTATTATCTCTGTACGTATAGTAATGGGCAATTTCATGGATTAAAGTCATTAAAAAACGATACTTATTGTTAGATTTATTAATTGTTATTACAGAGTTTTGATTATTTAATTTTCTAAAATCCCCATGTTTGGTTATTCTTTCTTTTACGACTTTGACAGATAAATTTTCATTTTCAATCAAGTTTATAAGGCCCTCTACAGACATTTTAGGAATGTAAGGAGTAATATGAAGCATTACTATGGATTCGATTTTGAAATTGGTATGACTTTTCCATTGAATAATTTTTTACCGTTAACAGAAAAATTATATATGTACTCTGCCATTTCGGTTGGGCTTACTTCAGCCTGATAACCAGGGAATGCTTTTTCCAACATTTTAGTTTGTACAGAACCAAGACATAGGGAATTAAAACTCAATTGAGAGTTTTTATATTCTTCAGCTAAGACCTCAGTTAATATATTTAAAGCACCTTTACTAGAAGAATAGGCACTTAAACCTTTGAACTTTGATGAGCCGATCAAACCCCCAATACTACTAATATTGATGATATGAGCATTTGATGAAAAAAAACCAAAAAGGTTTTTTATCAAATTTACAATTCCAAAAAGATTAACATCATATATTTTTTTAAAGTCATTGACTGTTATTTCATCAAATGTTTTATTTATTAATAAACCTGCATTATTAATTAAAAAATCAATTTCTATTTGATTTTTTTTACAATAATTGACCAATTCAAGGTGATCATCATCATTTGTTATATTAAATGATATATGATTTATATTTTCTAAACCAAGCTCCACAATATTTGATGACCTTGATAATGAGATAACTTTATAGTTGTTTTCAGAGAAAATTCGTGCGAGCTCAAAACCAATTCCAGCACCGGTTCCAGTGATGATGACTGTTTTCATTATACCAAAATAGTTACAGGGTTTTCTAAATAACCCTTTAATGTTTGTAGAAATAAAGAACCTGTGACTCCATCAATTGTCCTATGATCGCACGCAAGTGTTAATTTCATCGTGTTACCAATGGTAATTTTATCATCAATCACAACAGGTTTTTTTATGATACTACCAACTGAAAGAATGGCAGAATTTGGTTGATTAATAATTGAGGTAAATTCATTTATCCCAAACATTCCTAGGTTGGATATTGTAAACGTGCTTCCTTCAATCTCATCAGGTCTTAATTTTTTTGACTTAGCTCTTACAGCAAAGTCTCTAACCACACTATTTATTGAATGTAATGATTCAGAATCTGCAAATTTGATAACGGGGACAACCAGACCATCTTCTACTCCAACAGCCACTCCAATGTGAATGTGGTGATTCAACCTTGTTTTATTATCAGACCATTGAGAATTTACCTTGGGGTGTTCCCTAAGAGCAATAGCGCAAGCCTTAATAACAATATCGTTGAATGAAATTTTTGTATTGGGGATAGAATTATACTGTTCTCTGAAAGCAATAGCATTATCCATACTAAATTCAACACTTAGATAATAATGAGGAGCAGAAAATTTTGATGTACTTAATCTTTTTGCAATCGCTTTTCTCATCGAATTATTATCTATCTCATCAAATGATTCAGACTTAGTAATATTAGCAGATGGTTTTATCGTTGGAGCAGTTGTTTGTGTATTATTCTCTGTATCTTCAACAGCTATTGGCTCATTAATTGGAGTTACATCAACATTGTCAAGATCACTTTTAATTATTCTTCCGTTATCTCCTGAACCACTAATTGTGGTAAGATCAATATTTTTGTCAGCTGCAATTTTTTTAGCCAATGGAGATGCAAAAACTCTTTTGTCTGAAATAGTTAAATCTTGCTCCAAAGATTCAGTTTCATCAACTATTTCCGCAGGATTGTCTGTAGGTATGTTTTCTTTAGCTTCAGGTGCTGCAGATTCAGAGTTGTAATTGGCTAATGCTTGTTCAGCGCTAACATCAGTTGATGAAATTACAGCAATGAGCTCATCTACATTTACTGTTTCTCCTTCTTTGACTCCAATATGAATTAGTTTCCCATCATAAAAAGACTCAAACTCCATAGTTGCTTTATCAGTTTCAATTTCTGCTAAAATATCGCCCTCATTGACATCATCTCCGACTTTCTTCAACCAAGTTGAGATTGTACCCTCCTCCATTGTATCACTCAATCTGGGCATTGTAATGTATTCAACTTTCGAAAAATCTATATCATTATCTTGATTTGACGGAACTAAGTCATCTACAATCTTTTCTGGCTTTTGTTCTTCACTTGATATTAATACAGGTTCAAGGCTTACAGATTCTTCTTGCTCGTTAATTTGATCAACTAAATCAAGTTGTTTTGGTTCATCTTCATTTAGGCTTAAATATTGTGAAATATCCTCTCCCTCCTCACCAATAATACATAAAAGTGAGTCAACATCAGCAGTAACACCCTCATCTATCGCAATATGTAATAATGTGCCATCATAAAATGATTCAAACTCCATTGTTGCTTTATCAGTTTCGATTTCAGCTAAAATATCACCCTCGCTAACCTTATCTCCAACTTTTTTTAACCATTGCGAAACAACACCCTCCTCCATGGTATCACTAAGTCTTGGCATTTTAATTACTTCTGCCATTTAATCTAATTTGTGTTTTAAAAATGGGTAGTCTTTTTGTTCGTAAACAGCATCATACATCACACTAATCTCAGGAAATGGGGATTCCTCAGCAAATTTTTGACATTCTAAGACTTTCTCTTTAACACGAGCATCAATAACAGAAATTTCATCTTCTGAGGCATAACTGTTTTGTAATAGTATATCTTTTACCTGAGTAATGGGATCAATTTTTCTATACTCTTCAACCTCTTCTTTTGTTCTATATTTTTGAGCATCAGACATTGAATGTCCTCGATATCTGTAAGTCTTCATTTCTAATAATGATGGTCCTTTTCCAGATCTGGCTCTAGAAATTGCCTCATCTAAAGCTTCAGCCACTTTAACAGGATTCATTCCATCAACAGGTCCACAAGGCATTTCATATCCAAGTCCTAATTTCCAAATTTCAGTATGATTACTGGTTCGTTTAACGGATGTACCCATTGCATAACCATTATTTTCAACGATAAAAACAACGGGAAGATCCCATAACATGGCTAAGTTCAGCGTTTCGTGAAAAGATCCTTGTCTAACAGCACCATCTCCCATAAAACATAGCGTTACAGCTCCTCTGTTAAAAAATTTATCTCCAAAGGCCATTCCAGCCCCTAATGGGATTTGTCCACCGACTATTCCATGTCCTCCATGAAATCTGTGCTCTTTTGAAAAAATATGCATTGATCCACCCAGACCGTTAGATGTGCCTGTTGATTTTCCAAAAAGCTCTGCCATAACTTTCTTGGGATCTACTCCCATACCTATGGGCATAACATGATTTCTGTATGCTGTAATCATTCGATCCTTTTCAAGATCCATAACATGAAGAGCGCCAGCTAAAATAGCCTCTTGTCCATTATATAGGTGTAGAAATCCTCTTACTTTTTGTTGGATATATACGGATGCGAGTTTATCTTCAAACTTTCTCCAAAAGAGCATTTCCTCATACCAGTTTAAATAAATCTCTTTTGTAATTGGCCTCATATATTAATTGCAAAGATAATTTAAAAAATCCAGTTTTTAAACTAGAAAATTATCTTAATCAAAAGCATATGATAGGCCTACTCTAAGCGTATTTTCAAGTGGACTAATGACATCAGAAGTTGAAATCAAATAAGACATATCAATCTTTAAATCATTAGTAATGAAACCCGCTCCAGCTGTAATAAATTTTCTTGATCCTTTTAGTTCGTGTTCACTAAAATATCCGGATCTTAAAAAGAAGGATTCATTAAATGAATATTCTAATCCGATTGAATAAGTTAACTCCTTCAACTCTTCGCTAAAACCATCAGGCGCATCGTTAAATGATTTGAATAATCCAGATAAAAAGCTGATGTCTGGCTGTCTGTATGCAATTAAATCTCCGGATGAATTGTATACTTCTTCACTTGGTGTGGGCACAAGTAGTTTATTAATTTCAAAAGTAGCTGATAAGCTATTATTACTATCAAAAATAAATTCATATCCAGCACCTAGTCTCAGGTTTGTTGGTATAAAACTTTCATTACCTTGCTCCGCATACTTCATTTTAGGTCCAAGGTTAGAAATATTAAATCCTGCTCTCCAAATTCCTTCAGAACCACCAGTTTGAACAATATCTGATTGGTAATAACCTGAAATATCAACGGCCACTGAGGATGCTGCTTCAGTCTCATCACCAAGTGACTGAATTTTAACGTCAGAGAGTAAAAACCTACCGGAAACAGCCATAGAAAAGTTTTCACTCAACTTCAATGAGTATGCTGCATCTAAAGTAAATTCGTTAGGGTTTTCAACAATTGGTATATCAAGTGGATTTTGTAGTATATCAATATCACCAAGATTAAAGTATTTTAAACTAGCGCTCCAAGCTGATCTATCAGATATTTTGTTGTAATAAGAAATATTTGCAAGAAATACATCATTGACCAATTTACTTAAATAAGGCGTATAACTAAATCCAACTCCTCCTCCTTTTTCGCTAAAAACATATTTAGCAGGATTCCAATGTTGGGAAAAGTTATCCATTGGTGTTGCTACACCTTGTTCTCCCATTCCTGCAGCCCTAGCATCTGATGCAATCATTAGAAAGGGTACAGCTGTTGTGATAACCCTTCTTTCCTGAGAATAGCTATTAAACATTAGCAATGAAAAGATCAATATGAAAATTTTTCTCATAGTTTATTTTTTAAGTAATTTACTTTTTTAATTCCTCGATTTCAGCTTTTAATTTCTCAATTTCTTCATTAAGTTCTTGAACAGCTTTAATTAATGGAACGACTAATTTAGAGTATTCAACACCCATAGAATCTTCATCAGTTATTGCTTTATGAACAATTTGATTTTCGATTTGCATTTCAGAATTAACTTTTTCGATATCTTGAGCAATCAAACCAATTTGTAAAGTTGAATCTCCAGAGTAGGAATCCTTCCAATAATAAGAAACTGGATTTAATTTTAATATATATGACAAACCATAGTCTAATGGTCTTATAAAATCTTTAAGTTTTAAATCTGATGATTCTGAGTAAGCTGCAGCATATACTGTTGCACCTTTGTCTTCTGCTGCCCATAATTCAGTCATATCCTCATTACCAATAATTGCATAATTATTTTTTGCATTAGTACCAGGACCCACATTTCCTCCAATAAAAATTCTATTATTAGCACCAGCGTTGGAAGCCGCAGGGTTTGCATTGTGACCGATCATAATATTATTATTTCCACTTTTAACATATCTTCCAGAAGCATGACCAATAAAAACATTACTCGCACCTGTAGTTATTTGTCTTCCCGCGTTATAACCAACAGTAGTATTTTGATTACCGGATGTCATATCTGTTTTTGTAGTACCACCTTCCATCAAACCAAGTCTTGTATTTTTTAATCCTGTTGAGTTTTGTGAGGAAATGTCACCAACTAATATGCTTGTAGTACTGGAAAAACCATCTGTTAAATCATTAACAGCACCAGCAACCCCAGAAGCACCGTCAGCTCCATCAGCACCGTCGGCTCCATCAGCTCCAGCAGCACCAGTATCACCTTTTGGACCTTGTGCTCCAGTTGCACCTGTTTCACCTTGTGGACCTTGTGCTCCAGTTGCTCCTGTTTCACCTTTTTGACCAATTTCAGTTCCATCAGTTAAATAATACTTAGCTGCATATACTACAGCCGCCTTATCACCTGCCATCCAAACCTCTTCAACTGAACTATTTCCTAAAACAACAGTCTTATTTTTTGTGGCTTGCGCCCCCGCTCCAATCGCAGTTCTGTTAATTGATCCAGCTAAATTCGTACTGGCATTGTGACCAATTAGGGTATTTGAAGTTCCACCAATGAGCTCATCACCAGCAGTATTACCAACTGCAGTATTAAAGCTTCCGTTTGTAACAAGCTTTAATGCATCTTTTCCAATTCCTGTATTTGATGAGCCAATTTTAGCGGCACCTAAAGAATTATATCCAACTGCAGTGTTATTGTCACCTGTTGTGATCGCATCAAGTGATGTTACACCAACTGAAAGGTTAAAATTTGCAGCATTAGTCGTTGAAGATGGATCATTACCTACATAAAGAGAGTTACTCTCAGACAAAACATCATCTAATCCAAGAAGTGTAGAAGATCCACTACTACCACTTCCTGTAGCAGCAGTTGTCATTGAGGTTCCATCAGCGAAAGCAATTCCCTTCAAATATACAGTAGCTCCTTGGTCTTGCGCCATATAAACCTTGCTAACATTTGCATTACCAATTGTTACAACATTATCACCATCAACACCAACAGCGCTTGGACCAATAACAACTTGGCCTCTGGCACTATTAGAACCAGCCTGAGCATTATATCCTAACAATACATTATTATTTCCAGTTGTAAGATTTGATCCAGCAGACATACCAACAGCAACATTGTTGTTAGCATTTGAGTTTTTCAATGCACTATGACCAACTGCAACTGATCTTAGACCTGATGTTGAACTGGTTAGAGCATTAAAACCAATAGCAACCGTATCGTCAACATTACTGGCTGCGTCTAGAGCATTAATACCTACAGCAACATTGGTGTTTGAGCCCTGAGAGTTTGATTCAGGATCACTACCACCATTAATCCAAACACCGTTTGAGTAGGTACTAACATCACTCAAATCATTAAGCGCACTTGCACCACCTGATCCAGCAGGTCCAGTTTCACCTTGTGGACCCTGTGCTCCAGTTGCTCCAGTTGCTCCTGTATCACCTTTTGGTCCTTGTGCTCCAGTTGCTCCAGCAGGTCCAGCAGGTCCAGCAGGTCCAGCAGGTCCAGCAGGTCCAGCAGCACCATCTTTTGCATTTAGAGCATACAATGCGTATGGAACAGGCAGTAATTCGCTTTCCGTTGTAACCGAGTAGTTAAATCCGTCTAACACAGTGATAGTTGCACTAACATAATGCTTGCCAGATCCCCAGTCAATGGCTGAAAATGCAGATAGATTTTTTGATCCAAGTCTTAGACTAACAAGACCGTTTTTACTTGTTGTTGCCAAATGAGACTCAGAATAAACAGTGGCTCCATTGCTTGTTATTGCCAAATCAATTTCAACATCTGTACTTACAACTAAATTACCATTTGCATATCTTACGATACTCTGATACGAAAGATCCTGAGATATCTGCGAATATGAAAAGGATGAAAATAAAGTTATGAATGATAAAAAGGTTAATAGTTTTTTCATTTTAAAAAATTAGTATTTAATTATTTTGATTGTTTTATTAAGTTTTTCCTGTTTGAATATGTGAACAAAATATACGCCATTGGCTAATGTTGAAACATCTAAAGGATATGGGTTTGAATCAATTATTCCCTCTGTAATATATGCTCCAGCGACAGAGCTAACTGAATAGCTAAGTGCTCCAATATCGTCGATACCAAGTGATATAAACACCCTATTGGTGGTCGGGTTTGGATAGGCCTTTAAAGAAATGAAATCAAATTCGATTACGTCGCCATCGACATAGAAAGATTGTAATATACCTTCTTTGTAAGAAATATTATTAGAGGTGTTTTTATAAAAAATTTGTCCTAGAGAGTAATCAACGTCTAAAGAAGTTGTATTTGAGGAGGTACCTCCACTTGCAACAAATCCACTTTGGGAAAAAGCGCTAAAAATACAAAAAGAGAATAACACAGATATCATAAGTTTTTCCATATTAATATATTCTGAAAATTAATTTTTTGGTTGTTTTCCAAGTTATGAATTATTTAAAAACAAACAAAAATTTGCCTGCACATTTTACTTGAGGCACATTTCTTGTACTATAAATTATGTGTATAAATTTTAAAGTAATTTCGATTCTTTATATATTTACGACCAGCGTATGAAAAAATTAAATTTTTTAATTCTACTATTTACAGTCCTTTTAGTAATTGGATGTAACAGAAATAGCATGAAGGGAAGTGGTAAAAATTCGTCATCTGCCACAGGGTGGAGTATAAATGATAAAGACGGTGGTGGTTTTTCATACAACAAAAAATATAAAGGGCAAATATCCGCACCTGGTATGGTATTTATTCAAGGTGGAACTTTTGTAAAGGGCAATGCCAAGGATAATGTTTTAAATGATTGGAATAATACACCAACACAACAATATGTACGTTCATTTTTTATGGATGAAACTGAAGTTACAAATGTGATGTACCGTGAATACCTTTTCTGGTTAAAGAAGAAATTTTATAAATCAGATTCTGAAGAAATAAAGAACATCTATTTTGCTGCATTACCTGATACTCTTGTTTGGAGGAATCCCTTAGGATTTAATGAAGACATGGTCAATAATTACCTCAGACATCCTGCTTTTAATAATCATCCTGTAGTGGGTGTTTCGTGGGTACAAGCACAAAACTTTTCAAAGTGGAGAACAAACAGAGTCAACGAGAAAATTTTATTAGACAAAGGCTTTTTAAACGAAGAAGCTTTGAAAGAATTACATAATGACTCGACTAACGTTTATGGATTTAATACACTTAGTTATTTAGTTAGTCCTAAATCTTCATACGGTGGAAATTTAGAAAATCTTATTGAGGGTACAGTTTCTGCAGATGCAGAAAACCCTGAGTTCGTTTCTATTGAAACTGGATTATTGGTTCCAACTTACAGACTTCCCACAGAATCTGAGTGGGAATATGCAGCTTTAGGATTAGAGGAATTAAGAGAAGGTAATTTATACAGAGGAAAGAAAAAGTTTCCTTGGTCTGGTGAGTATACTAGATCACAGCAAAAAAAGACGCTTGGTGATCAACTAGCTAACTTCAAACTTGGAAGAGGTGATTATGGTGGAATTGCGGGTTGGTCTGAAGAAGGAAGTGGAATCACTACAAGTAGCATGGCTTATCCTCCAAACAGTTTTGGTTTATATGGTATGGCGGGAAACGTTTCAGAATGGGTTGCTGATGTTTACAGACCCATAATTGACGAGGAAGCTAATGATTTTAATTATTACAGAGGAAATGTTTACTCCAAACCTCAAATTACTAGAGACGGAAAAATTACAACAATAGATCGAGAAAATTTCAAGGATCAATTTCAAGTAATGGAAAATGGTCGTCTAAAAATATTTAAGCTACCAGGTGAGATTGCCTCTGAAGATCTCACGGAAGATGATCTTAGAAGAATTAACTATACCAGGGCTGAAAACAGAGATTTTCAAGATGGTGATAATGAATCCACAAGAGAGTTTGCTAGCAGTAGTAATAATTTAAATAGACCTATGTATAGCGATCCTACTTTAACAAAATCTTCATCTACAAAAAGATTGACACTAATTAGTAATGAAGCTAGGGTATACAAAGGCGGTTCTTGGCTTGACAGATCATACTATTTGGATCCCGCGCAAAGAAGATTCTATCCTGAGTATTTTGCAACAAACTTCATTGGTTTTAGAAATGCTATGTCTTACATGGGTGAAGATAGGAATCAAACAAAGCCCAAAAGAAGGTAATTATTTCCTTAGTTCACATTAACTTATTCTTTATATTTAATTATGGTTGCAATCCATGATCTTTATGAGGAATTAATATTATCAAATTATCTTGTTGATATAGACTCAAGAAAAATCAGAAAGGGTTCTATTTTTTTTGGTATTAAGGGGGATAATTTCAATGGAAATGATTTTGTACTTGATGCGCTTAATAATGGGTCTCGTTTAGCTGTAACTGATGTTGAAAACCCAAAGTTCAATAACAACCCCCATATAATTAAAGTCCCAGATTCTCTCGCTACACTTCAAGAAATCTCAAGGTTTCATAGAAAAAATTCTAATGCTAAAGTTATAGGCATCACTGGAAGCAACGGTAAGACAACAACTAAAGAATTAATTTTTAAGGTACTTAGTTCAAAATTTAAAACAATTTGTAGTATAGGAAATTTTAACAATCACATAGGTTTACCTCTAAGTCTTTTAGAAATACGAAATGATACTGAATTTGCTGTGATTGAAATGGGAGCCAATAACTTTGGTGAAATTGAATTTTTAACCTCACTTTGTGAACCTGATTTCGGCTATATCACAAATTTTGGAAAAGCTCATCTAGAGGGGTTTATTAATATTGATGGGGTGATAAAAGCCAAGACTGAGCTCTATCATTGGATAATTGAAAACGATAAAGTTTTACTGATTAACAGCGAAGATAAAACTCAAAATAAATTTATTAATCATAAAAGTATTGTGTTTGGAAGTAATAACAAATGCAATTATACTTTCAGTGAAAACAATATAGATTTGGTTTGTGTTTTATTTGAAGAATTTTTGTTTAAAACTAACCTCTATGGTTCATATAACTATTCTAATGTCTGTGCTGCTATTGCTTTAGGTCTAGAATTTGGTCTTGACAAAAATGAAATTAATCAAACTTTAGTTGATTATAATTCCGAAAACAACAGGTCTGAAATTATTAGAATTAATGATAAAACAATCATTCTTGATGCGTATAATGCTAATCCCTCAAGCATGGAAGAGGCTATCAAATCATTTTCAAACTTAAAAGGTAAAAAAATAATTATTCTAGGTGACATGTATGAGATTGGTAAAGAATCATCAATAGAACACAAAAAAATTATAAAATTATGTGAAGAAATACCCAATTGTAAATGTATTTTTATTGGAGAACATTTTTATATTTTTTCAAGTACTGAAAAAGGTTCAAAATTTTTCAAAAATAAATCTGATTTTTATAATTCAGATATAAAAATTGATGAAAATAAAATTCTTATAAAAGGATCGAGAGGTATGAAAATGGAAGAAATCTTAAAATATATAAAACAATGACAAAACACTTTACTTACCTGATTTTAATAATTCTAATCACGTCATGTAATCAAAATCTAGTTAATAAATGGCAAAATTATGATGAAAGTGATGAGATAAAAACCAATTCCAAGCTAAAAAACAAAAGACTTCAATTTAAAAGGATTCAGTCTATTTCAAAAGATAAAAACAAACTTATCATTGGTTTTGAAAAAGAAATATCAAACTTTATTGACAGTGAATATGATTTAGTTAAAGAAATGGTTTATGAAAAATCCATTCCTGAAATTCAACAAAATATTATTGATGGAAAATTAACTTATTATAAATTATCATTATTTTACTTGTCAAGAATATATCAAATAGAATTTAATCAAGAAACATATTTAAATTCTATTATATCCATCAATAAAAATATCCTTAAAGAAGCTAAAAGAAAAGATAAAAGTAAAAATACCAATATCTACTCCCTTCACGGAATTCCTATTCTTTTAAAAGATAATATAGGTTTTAAAGGACTGCCAACCACAGCTGGTGCGCATAGTTTAAAAAACAACTTTACAGATGATGCATCAATAGTAAAACAACTCAAAAAAAATGGGGCTTTAATTCTTGGAAAAACAAATTTAAGTGAATGGGCAAATTATTTTTGTTATGGATGTCCAAATGGTTACAGTGCTATGGGAGGTCAAACTTTACACCCATATGGAAGAAAGGTTTTAGATACTGGTGGGTCAAGTTCCGGAAGTGGGGTATCAACAACCTCAAACTTAGCTGCAGGATCATTGGGATCTGAAACATCTGGTTCTATTTTATCTCCATCATCTGCAAACTCACTTGTAGGGATGAAGCCAACAATTGGTAATGTTAGTAGAGCTGGAGTTGTTCCGATATCATCAACACTCGATACGGCTGGTCCAATGACAAAGTTTGTGATTGATAACATATTGATCTACAATGCTATAAATGATTTTGATCCCCTTGATGAGTATTCTGAAGAGAATTATGACATAGACTTAGAAACTGTCATCGACAATAAAACAATCAAATATAGAATTGGTTATTATAAAAGTTTCTATGAAAGAGATATTCTTTATAAAAACTCTATTGATTTTCTAAAAGAAAAAGGGCTTGAGATTGTAGATATTGATGCGCCAGAAATAAGATTAGAGGGTTTTTCTAAAATTTTGGATGAAGACATGAGGCATGACTTAAGAAGCTACTTATTTTCATATGGTAACAAGAATCTTGAAGTTGATGATATATTATCAATTATCAAATACAATGAACTGGATTCTATTGAGAGAGCACCTTATGGTCAAGGAATATTCAAAAAAATTATCCAGGATACAATGTCTATCAATGATTTTGAAGACTTAAAGTTTGAGCTAATGAGTAAAGGCAATGAATTTTTTAACATACCTATGGACAAATTCAATCTAGATGTAGTTCTATCTATAAATAATTATCATGCAGGCTATGCTGCTATGGCTCATAACCCATGTTTGACTGTTCCAATGAAGCTCAGAAAAAATAATGAACCTGCTGGATTAACTATTATCGGAAAATCTTTTGAAGAACAAAAACTTTACGAAATAGGTTACTTTTTTGAAAAGAATTTTGTGGGGAGAGTTCCGCCAAAAAACTAATTTATTTAATTAAAGTAACTTCTAACTCAACATCATCAAGGATCAGACGATCACCGAGGTTTTCAAAAAAAGAACCGGATCTGTACTGAACATCATATTTGGATCGATCAAAAATTAGTTTTGCTACATATGATCCATCTTCAAGTAAAGCCATCTCAAATGAAATGGGGTGTGTAATTCCTTTAATGGTAAGATTTGCATCAACGAGATACTTGTTATCTATAATTTCTGTCTTTTCTAAAATTTCAAGTACAGCATTATTGAATTTATCAACACTAAAAAAATCATCATCTTTCAAATGATTTTCTAATCTAGTTTTTCCACCACCAGATATATCGTCAACAGAAATCGAAGTCATGTCAACAATAAAATTTCCAGATGAGATTGCATTTCCATCAAAGTTTATATCAGCTTTTTTGAAGTTTAAGTGACCCCAGTGTGAGGCATTAGTGATTTTTTTACCTGTCCATTTAACCTTACTTTTTTCCAAATCAAAATTTGTTTGAGAAAATGCAAATAAGGAAGATAATATAAATAGAGTATTAATAAAGTATGTTTTCATATTAACAAAGGAACTAAAATTATGCCAAATTATTTTTTCGAAATAAAATCTAAAGTTAATGCAACCATAGATCTAATGCCGGTTTGCATAGCAGTATCATCTACATAGAAATCAGGACTATGGTGCAAAACTGTACGAGGATCAACCCCTTCTTTTGAACCACCTATAAAGAAATACATCCCAGGTATTTCCTGCTGAAAAAATGAAAAGTCTTCGGCACCAGTTCTTGCATTTAAAAAAATTACGTTTTCGGGCTTGTTGACTCTTCTTAGAGTTGGAAGCATATTTTCATAAAGTTCTGGCTGATTGAAAGTAATTGGATAGCTTGTTCCATATGTAATTTTTGCTTCAACATTATTAGCCTCGGCTAAATTTAAAACAACTTGTTCAAACCTTTTCAATAAAGTTTTTCTCATTGAAGGCCTAAGGGTTCTTATTGTTCCTAGCATGTATAAATCTTCAGGAATTATATTACTTCTAACCCCGCCATGAATGGCACCAACTGTAATTACAGCAGCTGCTTCAGTCAATTCCAAGTTTCTACTAACAATTGTTTGAAGGGAATTGATCATTTGAGCTGCGGTTACAATAGGGTCAATCCCATCCCATGGTCTTGAGCCGTGGGTCTGCTTACCTTTTAAATCAATTCTAAACTCATCAACAGCAGCCATAATACCTTTTGGTCTTACAGCAACATTTCCAACATTAAAGCCAGATCCTACATGAAGACCAAAGATTGCGTCAACATCCGGATTTTTTAAAACACCTTCTTTGACCATTAATTCTGCTCCTCCCTCCTCACCTACTGGTGCACCTTCCTCTGCAGGTTGGAAAATAAATTTAACCTGTCCAGGGATCTGTTCCTTAAGTTTGTATAAAATCTTTGCAGTAGCCAATAAAATTGCAGTATGCATATCATGACCACATGCATGCATAACTGGCACCTCCTCACCATTGTAAACCCCAGTCATATTGGATGCCCATGGAATATCAACTCTTTCCTTTATAGGCAAACCATCAATATCAGCTCTCAAACCTACAACTGGACCTTCTTTACCCTCATTCAGTATAGCCACGACACCTGTTTTAGCAACCCCGGAGGCAGGTTTGTATCCAATTTTTATCAATTCATTTTTAATTCTCTCAGCAGTTTTAAACTCTCTGTTACTTAATTCTGCATTTTGATGAAACCAATGTCTTAATTCAATAATCTCATCAATATTCTCCTCAATTAGTTTCTCAACCATATTGTCAAAGTCTTGAGAGTAAAGTGAAGACCCAATTAAAAAAATTACTAAAACAATATATTTATTCATAACTATTAATTTTTATTCGCCGATCACAGTTAGTATTAATTTTCTATTGCTCGCAGAATTTCTGTGTTCACAAAGATAAATTCCTTGCCAAGTTCCAAAGTTAGGGTTTCCATTTGAAACAGGAAAAGAAATTGATGATCCAATCAAACTACTTTTTATGTGTGAGGTCATATCATCAGGTCCTTCATAAATATGAGTAAAGTAATCTTCATCTTCGGAAACCATGTGGTTAAAATGGGTCTCAAAATCGTCTCTAACTGATGAGTCAGCGTTCTCATTTATAGTTAAGCTAGCAGATGTGTGTTTTATAAACAAATGTGCAATTCCACTGATATTTGGAATATGATTAATAATTTTACTAGTAATCAAATGAAACCCCCTACTGTAGGGACTTAATATTATTGCTTTTTGGAAAACCATTTCTATAAATTTAAATTATTTTAGTAATCAATGATTGATAATCCAAAAAAATCTTGGTCTGTTGGATACAAAATGAAGATTGATTCTAATCTTGATGATCTTTGGAATATCATAACAAAACCAGGGCATCTTGAATTAGTTCACCCCTTTTGCAAAGAAAATTATCCAATTATTTGGGACAGTGAAAAGTCTAAGGATGTGTTGATATACTCTAATGGAATAAAATTAATTAGGGAATTTAAAACATGGAAAGAAAAAGAGGGCTACACTTTAGAGATTGGTACTAAAAATGGAAGAAGATCACTAGTTGAATGGAAAATATCTCACGAAAATCAAAACATTTATTTATCTATAAAAGTTTATTCTTTTTTTATGAGGGATAGGAATCTAATGGTTTCATTTTTACCGCATTTTATTTTCATATATCCAAACCTTAGAAGATATTTAAAAAGCGTGATTGGGGGGATCAACTATTACCTACAAAATAAAAAAAGAGTTCCCAGAAATTTTTTTGGGAGGCATCGTTGGTTCTCATAATTTAAAAAAAAAACAATTTAGTTACGGTTCGTCTTCCATTTGGTATTAAATTTGCCCCTTTAAAATTAAATGAAAAGAACAATCATTTCAGTAGTTGCAGGATTAATATTACTAATTATTACATATTTTCTTTCCGGTTTGATTATGAGCTCTGGAGATAAAATAGTTGCCAAAGCGGTTAGTGCAGAGGAAAACGTAAAAGTAACAAGTGTCAAAAATTCAACCAACGATGCTACATTGAATCTAAATTCAATTGTTCAATCCGAAAATAAATTGCAATTAATTTCTGAGGTTACTGGAATAATAGACTTTACAAATATCAGGTTTAAAAAAGGTCAAAGATTTAAAAAAGGTCAGACAATTATAAAAATTAACTCTGATGAAGCTGAAGCATTTTTGAGGCAAAGCAGAAGTCAATTTCAAAATCAAATTGCGTCTGTGTTAGCAGATATTAAGATTGATTATCCAGAGAGCTATCAAAAGTGGGAAGAATATTTTCTAAACTATGATATAGAAAGTGATATAGCAGAATTACCAAAACAAAGCACAAATAATGAGACCTTCTTTTTAACAGGCAGGGGTATAATTTCAAGCTATTACGGAGTGAAGTCATCCGAGGAAAGATTAAATAAGTACAATATCGTTGCCCCTTTTGATGGTGTTGTTTCAAGTTCCTTCGTTGAAAATGGAACTATGGCAAGAGCAGGTTTGGTTCTTGGTGAATTTATTAATAGTGATTCATTTGAAATTGAAGTTGATATTCCGTCCGAATATAAATCTTACATAATTAAGGATAAAGAGGTTTACATAAAGTTATCTGACGGAAGCAGTGTTAATGGAAAAATTAACCGAATTAATAATAATGTAAATAGAGAAACACAAACTGTAAGTGTTTTTGTAAAAAGTAATTCCAAAAAACTAAGTGATGGAATGTATGTTGATTTAATTTTATCTCTAAAATCATTTGATAATTCGTTTAAAATTTCTAGATCAATGATTAAGAATGATTCGATTGTACACACAGTTAAGTCAATGGCTGTCAAAAACAAAATAGTTAATCCAGAGTTTTATGGTGATAATTATGCTATTGTCACTGGTCTTGATGATGGTGACTTGGTTATCCAAACACAAATTCCTGAAATCTTTGAAGGAATGAAAGTCAAAATCATGGATTAACAGTGAGAAGATTAATCACCTATTTTGTTAATTATCCAAAAGCAGTAAATATTCTTGTCCTATTTTTTATTGTCTTTGGAACCGCAGGTACACTAGCTTTAAAATCGTCTTTTTACCCATTAATTGACCCTAAATTTATTGAAATCAGCGCTGTACTGCCAGGTGCCTCGCCTGAGGAAGTTGAAGAGGGTATTGTAATGAAGATTGAAGAAAACCTCAAAGGAATTGCTGGCGTTGACAGGTATTATTCAGCATCAAGAGAAAATATTGGTATCGTTTTGGTTGAAACTCTTGAGGATTCTGACGTTGATAATGTTTTAATCGATGTAAAGAATGCTGTAGATAAAGTTCCCTCTTTTCCATTAAATCTTGAACCAATTGTTGTAAAAAAAATGGAACAACAAGAGCCTACTTTTATTTTTTCATTGACAGCAGAAAATATTGGTTTGAGTTCGTTAAAAAATATTTCTAAAAAAATTGAGGTTGACTTAAGAAATCTAGATGGTATATCGCAGATATCCACATCAGGGTTTTCTGACAATGAAATTGAAATTTCTGTAAATGAAAGATTATTATCAAAATACGACCTAACCTTTTATGAAATTCTAGATGCAATTCAGAGAAGTAACATAATTGTCAGTGGTGGAACTATTAAAACCAATTCAGAAAAATTTTTAATAAGATCAAACAATAAAAATTATTACTCAAACCAACTTAATGAAATTGTCGTGAAATCCTTTCCGTCAGGAACTAATTTAAAATTAGGTGATGTTGCCAATGTTTATGAAAAGTTCTCAGATGATGAGCCTCAGTTAAAGTTTATTGACAATAAGTCTTCTGTAATAATGACTGTTTTAAGTACAAAAAACGAAGACCTTTTAGAATCAGCCGATAAAATCAGACAATACATGGATGACTTCAATGATAAGAATGAAAATATTCAACTTATAAAGTTAAAAGATTACTCTGAAGTTTTAAGGCAAAGAACCAATTTACTACTTGAAAATGGTGGTTTAGGTATTCTTTTAGTTTTAGGATTGTTGTCACTTTTTTTGAATACAAGGTTAGCTTTTTGGGTTGCTTTTGGTCTGCCTATATCTTTTCTTGGAATGCTAATATTTGCTGGAAACTTTAACATAACAATTAATATCATGTCTCTGTTTGGGATGATTGTTGTGATTGGTATTTTGGTTGATGATGCGATCGTAATTGCTGAAAACATTTACAAGCATTATGAAAGTGGAAAGTCAGCAGCAGATTCAGCTGTTGATGGTACACTAGAGGTATTACCAGCTATTGTTTCTGCAATTATCACGACGATTATATCCTTTGCAACATTACTATTATTGGCTGGTGATGTGGGTAATTTCTTTGGGGAGGTTGCCATGATTGTAATCATAACCTTAATAGTTTCACTTATTGAAGCATTAATCATTTTGCCATCACATTTAGCTCATTCAAATGCTCTTAAAAGGAAAAAAGAAGATAAGAATGGGGTGCTTTTCACATTTTTTTCAACGATGAAAAAACTAAACCAAAGGGGATACAGAGTTATGGACTGGCTTAGAGATAAAATTTACACTCCAATGTTAAGGTTTGGATTGGAATATAGATTTCTTAGTCTAAGTGGTTTTATAGCTGCACTCATGTTAACAGTAAGTTCAGTTTTTGGTGGTATAATACCCATGACATTTTTCCCTACAATTGCTAGTGATTTTGTAACGGTTGATCTAAAAATGCCAATGGGTACTAGTACAAAAGTTACAGATTCAATCATTAATGTCATCGAAAAAAATGCAATCATTGCCGGAAATGAACTTCAAGAAAAGTACATGAATGGTGATGATAGAAAACTCATTCAAAACATTCAAAAAAATATAGGAAATTATGCAGACAATCTAGAAATGGTAGCTGGAGTGGGCAACATTGAAGGTTCAAGTGTAGCGTCATTGGAAATATACATGTTAGACAGCGAGGAGAGAACTCAAGATATCCAATCATCGATGCTTGCCTCACTAATTAGAGAAAAGACCGGAACAATTCCTGGAGCGGAAAAATTTATTATTAATGATGGTGCTAATTTTGGAGGGAGTCCTGTTGCAATTTCTCTGTTGAGTAACAATAAGTCTGATTTAAAAAATGCAAAAAATGATTTGATTGAAAATTTAAAATCGAACCCGGTTTTGGTAGATATCGCTCACAATGATCCACAAGGTTTCAAAGAAATTGATATTAAATTAAAGGAAAATGCCTACGCCCTAGGTCTAAGTTTTCAAACAGTCATGACTCAGGTTAGGTCTGCATTCTTTGGTCTAGAAGCTCAAAGAATACAACGAGGAAATGAGGATATAAAACTTTGGATTAGGTATGACGAGTCAAGTAGATCAGAAATTAATAATCTAGATAACATGAAAATCGTTACACCCACTGGTAGAAAAGTTTTTTTGAAAGAAATTGCAAATTTTTCAATAAATCGTGGTGATGTAGCAATAAATCATTTAGATGGCAAAAGAGAAATTAAGATAACAGCAAATTTGATTGATCCCAATCAAAGTGCATCAGATGCAGTATTTGGTATCCAACAAAGCATTATACCAATAATTGAAGAAAAATACCCGACTATTGAAACTTCTTTTGAGGGTCAATACAGGGAAGCCAACAAAACAATACAATCTTCAAAGGTTGTTTTCCCTTTAGCATTGTTTTTAATTTTCTGTGTTATCGGATTTATATTTAGAACATACAGTCAACCATTTTTACTTTTATTATTAATCCCCTTCAGTTTAACAACGGTAGCATGGGGGCATTTGGTTCATGGATTCCCTGTAAATGTTATTTCACTTTTAGGTGTGATTGCATTGGTTGGTATTTTAGTAAATGACGGGCTAGTTTTAATATCAAAATTTAATTCAAACCTTAGATCGGGTAAAAGTTATGATGAATCATTATTTGGAGCAGGTAAAGAAAGATTTAGAGCAATCTTTTTAACCTCAATAACTACAATGGCTGGATTGGCACCGATAATATTTGAAAAAAGCTTTCAAGCACAATTATTGAAACCGATGGCAATATCCATTGCTTATGGAATTGGCTACGCAACTTTTCTGACCTTAATATTACTGCCAATACTGCTATCATTAACCAATACACTCAAGTTAAATTTTGTTTGGTTAAAAAGTGGAATCAAATTAGATAAAAGAGATGTTGAGGCACCAGTCATAGAAATAAATAGAGAAAAGAAATGAGAAAATTAGTATATATATTATTGTTTTTTTCCAACTTAAGCTTTGCTCAAGAAGTTCTTACAACAGATATGGCTGTAAAACTGACACTTGAAAATAATCTTGACATAAAGGTTAGTAAGAATGTCTTAGAAATCTCAAAAAATAATTCTTCAATTTTAAATAGTGATTATTTACCTACAATTAATGCAACATCAAGTGTATCTAGAGCTCAGGGAGATGTTAAGGTTAAAACCAATCAAGGTATATCCGCTAAAATTAATGATACCAGTAATGATGAAAGTTTTGCTAGTGTCAACATCGTATATAACATAGTTGATGGTAGAGGAAGAAAGTATAATTATCAAAAATCAAAAGAACTTTATAGTAGGACAGAGCTTGAAGTAAGAGAAATTATTGAAAATACACTTCTCCAACTTTTTACAGTATATTTTGATTTTGCTAGATTAACTAGAGAAAAGGAAATATTAAAGAACACCCTAGGTATTTCTATTCAAAGATTAGAAAGGGTTAAAACAAAATATAAATTTGGTCAATCTACTTCTATAGAGGTTTCGAGTGCTCAGGTAGATAAAAATACAGATAGTTTAAACTATTTGAACATAATTAAGGTTCTTTCAAATACCAAAAGAGACCTTAACTTGATTATGAACATTGATTTAGAATCAGATTTTGAAGTAGTTGAGGATATTGAATTTACAGACGAAAAAGAGACTGAAGACTTTTTTAATGCAGGACTAAGCAATAACACAATGTTCCAGATATTGGATAAAGATGTTGAAATTTCAAATTTAGAGTTAAAAGCAATAAAATCAACCTATTTACCAACGGTACAATTAAGAGGATCTTATGGGTGGAATGAAACAATTGATGAAATTGCCTACAATCCAGTCAATGAGTTTTCTTCCAAAGGGGTCTCAACTGGAGTTAATATTTCAATACCAATTTTTGATGGTGGAAAAAGAATTACTGCAACTAAAAATGCAAGAATAAATTTGGAAAATTCCTTGATTCAAAAAAACAAAAGTGAACTTGAAATAATCAAAAATATAAGAAACGCATACGAAACTTATAAAAACAATTTATTCCTTTTACAAATTCAAGAAAAAAGCTATCAAACAAGCAAATTGTCATTTTCAAAGTTTGAGGAAAAATACTCCCTTGGTCTGGTTTCCTCGTTGGAATTTAGACAGGCACAAACTAATTTATTGAGAGCAGAACTTTTACTCAACAGCTCTTTGTTTGAATCTAAAATTTCTGAGCTTGTTTTCTTAAAGCTCACAGGAAAAATAGTTGATAATTATTAATCTAGGAATTTAAATTATTGAGATAACTTCCAATAGAGTCTTTAAACTCAATTCCTTCAAGTGATCTTGTCTTTGTTAATTTTTTAAAACAAGAAAGTCCCCAAATTAAAATTTCCTTGTAGAAATAAACTTCTTCTTCCTTAATATTTTTACAATACTTTGAAATTATAGTTGAAAGTCCATCTACTTGATCTAGCTCATTCCTGTACTCGCGGTCAGTAAAATCGTCACCAATAAATACGTCTTTTCCTTTTTTGGTAAACCACTCAATGACATCATCATATGGTGTTTTTTCGTTGGGTTTTTCCAGAGACTTTATTGTTGGGAAAAATAAATTAAATACCGATTTAATTGCCTCTTCAATCAAACTGTATGATACCTGATCAGCACCCTCTTGTTCCCCCTCATAAACCAACTCAACCTTGCCGTTAATCGAAGGAATAATTCCAGTAAAGTCAGTTAATCGGATAATTGTACTAGTTTCACCATTTACAAGCATACGTCTTTTTGCAGTGCTTACTAAATTTTCATAAGCGGTAATACTCATTCTGGTACTAATTCCACTTTTCGCATCTACGTACTCACTTGATCGAGCGATGAAATTTATTTGCTCTACTAAATCTTTTGCAACTTCCGGGATCAATATATTCTTTTTGTCGTCAGGAGAAATATTGGACTCTTGCTTTGTTATTTTTTTTGCAATGTTGATGGACAATGGATAATGAGTTAGTATTTGTGATCCAATCCTATCTTTCAGTGGAGTTACAATACTTCCACGATTCGTATAATCCTCAGGGTTTGCAGTAAATACAAATTGAATATCTAGTGGTATTCTTAATTTGAATCCTCGAATTTGAATTTCTTTTTCCTCCAGTATTGAAAATAAAGAAACCTGTATTCTTGCCTGTAAATCCGGCAACTCATTCACAACAAAAATACATCTATTAGCTCTTGGAATCATTCCAAAATGTATCACTCTTTCATCGGAATAAGAAAGTTTTAGACTTGCTGCTTTTATAGGATCCAAATCTCCGATTAAATCAGCAACAGATACATCAGGTGTTGCAAGTTTTTCGTAAAACCTTTCATTTCTGTGAATCCAATCTATTTCTGTTTTGTCTCCAAGATTTTTAATGATCTCTTTTCCTTTTGATGATATTGGTGAAATTGGATCGTCATTAATCTCAGATCCCTTTATTACAGGAATCCACTCATCAAGCAAATTAACCATTTGTCTTGCTAATCTGGTTTTAGCTTGACCTCTGAGCCCTAGAAAATTGATATTGTGACCAGCCAAAATTGCCCTCTCAAGCTGAGGAATAACACTATTTTCATATCCATGTATTTTTTCAAAAGTCTTTTTACCATCTTTCAAAACTTGAGTTAAATTACGTTTTAACTCATCTTTAATGGACTCTGTTTTATAACCAGATTTTTTTAATTCCTTTAATGTACTTATTGTAGGTTTTTTCATCTATATCTTTCTTTTTTTATTTGTTTCATAATCTTCGAAAATCATTTCTCCTAAATTATCTAGACCTGTGTAAAAGGCTTTCCCGTTGTTGGCTTTGGTAAACTCTCTTATGAAATGCTGTAAATATGAATCACGAGCAATCATAAAAGTTGTAATCGGTATTTTTAATTTTCTAGCTTGTTTAGCCATCGTATAACATTTCTTTACAATCTTTTGATCCAATCCAGCACTATTCTTATAATATGATCCATCTGGCATTTTTAAGCAGCTTGGCTTGCCATCTGTGATCATTAATATTTGCTTATTGTTATTTTTTTTCTTGCTTAACATATCCATGGCAAGTTGTAATCCAGCTACAGTGTTTGTGTGATAAGGTCCAACTTTTAAATACGGAAGTTCCTTAATACTTATTGGCTTTGCATCATTACCAAAAACCAAAATATCAAGAGTGTCTTTCGGGTATCTGGTCAGTATTAGCTCAGATAACGCCATGGCTACTCTTTTCGCAGGTGTTATTCTATCCTCACCATAAAGAATCATGCTATGACTTATGTCGATCATAAGAACCGTACTCATTTGTGATTTGTTTAGAGTGTTTTTAACAACCAAATCCTCAGCTTGTAAATCAAGTTCTCCACTACCTGTTCTGGTATACATGTTTCTCAAACTTTCCGTGATCATTAACTGGTCAATGGAGTCTCCAAACTGATAATCTCTGTAATCATCAAAGTCATCTGAACTTTTCCCTGTGTGGTTTGTTTTGTGATTACCAGACCTTGATTTTTTTATTTGACCAAATATTTTTTTCAAGGCAAACTTTCTTAAGGCTCTTTCCATCTTGGCAGAAATTTTTTTAGATTCTTTTCCCGAACCAACATCAAACTCTGCTTTAACAAAACCTTTATTTAATAAATCATTAATGAAATCATCTATTGTGTAGTCATCGGTTGTTAGCTCGTATTCCTTATCCAATTCTTTCAACCAATCGATTGCTTCATCAAAATCTCCACTTGTGTAAGTGATAAGTTCTTTAAAAATTTCAAATAGCTTTTCAAAGGGACTTATATTTTGATTTCTGGCGGAAGAAAAAGACCAACCAGAAATAGGAATTTTATCAAATGAATTCATCATAAATTGATTAACAAATCAAATGCCATTTTAATTTTAAATATGAAAGTTTATAAAAAAATGTCTACAGGCATCTGCTTGTAGACATTTTAAAATTTAAAATATAGATTAACTCTCAGGGTCTGGTGCTACTGCCATCACAACGCCTGTTGCATCTCCGTAGTCTCCGCCATTCACCAACATTCCGTCATCATCAAAAGTTAGATAATGATAAAATTTGACTTCAAAGGGTTTACCAGAGGCTGTATTTACACCAGTCCATGTTCCATAAGTTCTAACACTTCCATTTGGAAGGCTAGTTTCAGGATCAACTCCGGGTAAAAAGTTTTCAGGTTCGTAATTGATATCCTCCATAGCTGCAAGCCATCCAGAAATGTATGCAACAACATCTTCTTTTGTAGTAAAATATTCCTTATTTGCATAAAAAGCACCTTGCCACTCAATGCTATCACCAATCTGGGAGGATAGGTAATCTAAATCTTCATTTTCCCAGTTTTCAAACCATGCTTTTGTAAGTTCAACATTTTTTTCAAAATTGGGGTTTTGCTGAGGAGCATCACATGATCCTAGAGCAAAAATTATAAAAAGTAGAAAAATTTTCTTCATAATGTTTTAATAAAAATTTAAGCTTTTAAGATAGGGAATTCAATTTTATTAACATTTAATTCGTGATTAATTTTCAAAAAAGTTTTTTTAATACTTTTGAGAAATATGAGCCGCTATTTTCTTAGCTTTTTTTTTGTTTTAATTTCTATTAGTTTACATACCCAATCCACCTATTACGTTGCTCCTTCAAGTTCAGGGGGAAGTGATAGTAATAACGGTTCAATTGGTTCCCCTTTTGAAACCATACAATATGGCATAAATCAATTATCATCTGGTGGTGATATACTCTACATTAGAGCAGGGACCTATCGTGAGACGATTACAATTAATAAAACTGGGTCAAATGGAAACCCAATAACGATTGAGGCATACAGCAGTGAGGAGGTTACCATTGATGGTACTGTCGATGTAACTGGTAGTTGGACTAGTCACGGAAATGGCATTTACAAACTAAGCTCGTATTCAACAAATATCACACAACTTTTTGTTGATGATGAACCGATGGTCAATGCCAGGTGGCCCAATGCTCAGTTTAATGATGATTCAGTTTTTTCTCACTCTACTTGGGCTCAAGGAGATGAAAACACTCTCAGTGACACTGATGACCCAGATTATGTAGATGACCGAAGTATAAACGGATCTCTTCAAATTGATGAAGACATATTTAATCCGGGTGTTGGAGGGATTGGTAATACTTCCCTGGATCTAAATAGCTCTATCGGAATTTTAAATATTGGGTCGTTTAAAACATGGACAGTAGCGATTACCGGACACACTCAAAATGCATCATCAGATGATGTAATTACATATAATACAAGTGATATAGGAACCTACAAAGACAAACATCATTATTATTTTTTTGAGGGAAAGTTGAGTTTTTTAGATACCAATAATGAATGGTTTCATGATAAAAGTGATAATACTTTGTATGTGTATCCTGACTATGGCGATCTGTCAAACAGAACAATAAAAGGAAAAACAACTGACTACAGCGTAACTTTTAGTGGTGCACAGTATGTCACCCTAAAAAAAATTAATTTTTTTGCTACTACTTTTGAGATGACTGGAAATTCTGATTACAATACTGTTGAGGAATGTAATTTTTATTATCCAAGTGCATCAAAAAGAATGCTGGGAACAACGGACGGACTCGGAACTCCCAACGTCACAGAACTGGGTAGCAATGCTGACAACAACACAATTGAAAAGTGCCTATTTGAAAATACAGAGGGAGAGGCACTTGTTATTAAAGGAGATACCAACACAATTAAGAACAACTACTTCCATCATATTGACTGGAGCGCATCTGAACTTCAAGGCTTGATGGTTTCTATTTATTGTACTGGAACAAGCAATATATTTCAGGAAAACACCATCCATACAACCGGGGCTTCAGCCACAGTGCTCCCTGGGAGAACATCTACATTTAGCTACAACAAAGTCACAAATACTGGACTTTTACAATCCGATGGTGCTGTGTTTCAGGGTACAAAAAATTATGTTCAAGGTTCGGTAGTTCACCATAATTTTATTTATGACACTGAAAAATATGCATTCAGATATGATGCTCCTGGTGGTGATGCAACCCAAGCAGGAAGTTATGGAATTATGCATCACAACATCGCTGACAACACCAATGGTTTAATGATAAAAGGCAATAATCAAATCATTGCTCACAATACAATTTTAAATACAATCAATAACCGAAATGACATCATTATTCTTTCTGAAGATTGTTCTAACAATAGCACCTATTTGTATAATAATTTAGCCAAAAGAAT